>JAGBXL010000102.1 GCA_017629325.1 Clostridia bacterium
TCCCACAATGTATAGATTTTTCATCAAAGAGGATTTGTCAAAATATGACCTTTCTTCTATCGAATATGCAACCACAGCGGGCGAAGCATTAAATCCCGAAGGACTTCACTTTACAATCTCCGACACAGGCTGGGGCAAGGCGCTTTGGGGCAAGCTCTACGGTCAGTGGCTTTGTGAAGCAGGCATATTCACTTATGATTTTGATCGCTTTCACTCAGAAGATATTCTGCCTATGTTTGCAAAATATAATATCACAACCTTCTGTGCCCCTCCCACAATGTATAGATTTTTCATCAAAGAGGATTTGTCAAAATATGACCTTACTTCAATCGAATATGCAACCACAGCGGGCGAAGCATTAAATCCCGAAGTGTTTAATCAGTTTAAAAAGGCAACAGGCCTCACCATTATGGAAGGCTTCGGTCAGACCGAAACAACTCTTTCCATTGCAAACTTTGTGGGCTCCACACCAAAAATCGGTTCTATGGGAAGACCAAGTCCTCTCTATGATGTTGTTGTATTAGACCCCGATGGAAATGAATGTAAAACAGGTGATGCAGGAGAAATCTGTATCCGCACAAAAGAAGGTGTTCCGTGCGGACTCTTTATCGGATATTATCTTGAGGAAGAAAAAACAAATGAAGCATGGCACGATGGCTTCTACCACACCGGTGACCAAGCAACAATGGACGAAGACGGTTACCTTTGGTATGTGGGACGCATTGATGATGTTATCAAATCATCCGGCTACCGCATCGGACCTTTTGAAATTGAAAGCGTTATCATGGAGCTTCCTTATGTTCTGGAATGTGCAATCACACCTGTTCCCGATGAGGTTCGCGGTCAGATTGTAAAAGCAACTATAGTGCTTGTAAAAGGAAATGAAGGAACAGACGAACTGAAAAAAGAAATTCAGGAATATGTAAAAACACACACAGCACCATATAAATACCCCAGAATTGTTGAGTTTGTAGATGAACTTCCCAAAACAATCAGTGGTAAGGTAAGACGTGTTGAAATCCGTAAGAATGATATGGAGAAAATGAATAAATAAGAACACACTCCCGACTGCTCTTTAGTAATCAGCCTCATTTGGCAGATTACTAAAAAGAAATCGGGAGTGTTTGTATATAGCAGAATAAATTTGTATAAAATTATTGTTGGAAGGTAAATTCTGTGGTATAATATGTAAAATCACACTCAAAGTAGGTGCTATTATGAATTTGCTTCACATGAAATATGCAATAGAGGTTGCAAAAGCAGGCTCATTAAATAAGGCGGCTCAGGTGTTGCTTGTTGCAACCCCAAATATCAGTCGTTCTATTAAAGAACTTGAAGGCGATTTGCAAATAACAATATTTGAAAGAACTGCATCGGGTGTTAAACTAACTCCGGAAGGTGAGGAATTTATAAACTTTGCCAACGAAATACTCAGTCAGATTGACAGGGTGGAGAAACACTATAAAGCAGGAGTTCCCCATAAAAGAAAATTCTCCATATCTGTTCCCCGGGCATCCTATATTTCAGAGGCATTCTCACAATTTTCCAAAGAGCTTGGTAAGGAGCCTTGCGAAATTTTCTATAAGGAAACAAATTCTCAACGTGCCATTCATAATATGGTAAACCACGACTATAAGCTTGGCATCATACGCTATGCTGAAAATTACGATAAATATTTTAAGGCTATGCTTGAGGAAAAAGGCTTCGGATTTGAAATAATAAGCGATTTCACATATTCCCTTATTATGAGTGCAGAAAATCCTCTTGCTAAGAAAGATAAAATAATGTTTGATGATTTAAAAGACTATATAGAAATAGCACATGCCGACCCTTATGTTCCTTCAATGCCTATTTCAAAGGTTGTAAAAGAAGAACTTCCGGACAATGTGGACAGAAGAATTTTTATATTTGAAAGAGCGAGTCAGTATGATTTGCTTCACGATAACCCGGAAACATTTATGTGGGTATCTCCGCCTCCTGAGAGCCTTCTTGAAAGATACAACCTGGTTTGGATAAAATGTGATGAAAATAAAAAGGTATATAAGGATGTTCTTATATACAGAGAAGGCTATAAATTCTCTGAGCTTGATAATCTTTTTATCACAAAACTATATGAATCAAGACGAAAATATCTTTAGGTTCTATAACAAATGTTGGGGTTTGAGATTCTTCACTTTGTTCAGAATGACAGTTCAATTTTAAAAAATTCTGCGTTAATGTCATTCTGAGCGTTAGCGAAGAATCTACAAACAAAACCAAACCCCAATATTTAGAAAAGAACCTATCTTTAAACAAATGAGGCTGTAGCAAAATGAATTAATATATTTATTTTGCTACAGCTTCATTTGTTTGTGATGCAGCAAGCTTTCCATATAAAAACTATCCTGATATGGTGTTATCAATAAAGATAAAACGTGTTATCTAAAAAAAGAATTCCTAACGCGAAAAAAGAATGTTAAAATATTAACGTAGAGTGTTAAAAAATTAACAAAGTCAAAATAGGAGGA
>JAGBXL010000103.1 GCA_017629325.1 Clostridia bacterium
GAGATTAGACGGATAAAGCTGGCAGCCGTTTGCACAGTTTGTTAAAATATATGCCACATCGTATCTGGAAGCATCTTTTTTGGGGTTTAAAACTCTCACGGGGTTTTCATAATCTGTATCGTCATAATCGGATATATAGTTGCCGCCTATTTTATCATAGGCTGTCTTTGCCCAATCGGAAATATCCTCTGTATCTATGGCATTAAAAACTGTTCTTTCGGCACAATTAAGCCCTGCATATTCAAGAGCCCTTACAACCATAACGGTTATTTCTTCACGGCTCACATTTCTTTGGGGTGAAAACAAGGTTTCACTGTCGCCTTTAACAATGCCTGTTTTAAAAAGGGCAGAAACCTCATTATAAAACCAGTCTTCTTTATTAACATCTTCAAAGGTGTTTTGGGTATCTTCACTTAAAGGCAAATTCAAAAATCTTCTTATCATAGCTGCGGCTTCGGCTCTTGTAACATTATCAAAGGGCTTAGCTTCGCCTTTTTCGTTGCCTTTTATAACACCCGTTTGCGAAAGGCGTTCCATGGTGTGAAACTCAAAGCGGGAATCGTCTTTATCGGTAAATTCTATGTCTTGCGGGATAAAGGCTTCAACCTCTCTGCCCGAATATTCTTTGGGAATTGTGCCAAACACATAGCCGTCATAATATTCTGAAAGAGTAATGGCGTCGCCATCTTTAAATCTTAATTTAACCCTCCAGTTATCTCTTTGCTCAAAACTATCGGGCAGAGGAATTTTTACAATTTCAAAATTTGTTGTACTTGACGCTGTTTGAGCTTGCACACTTATTAAACTAAAAGCCATAATCAAACAAAGTGCCAACGATAAAATTTTTTTCATAAAAATTCCTCCTTAATTTTAATGCTTTTTTATGTAAACAATTCCGCACACAAAGGCAGTAATGGGTATGGCTAAAAGTATGCCAAGGCTTCCTGCAGCTGCCTGAAGAATTTCGTAGGCTATTACCTCTCTGTTTAATATATCTGAAAGTGAGTCGGCATAAGTAAGAATTAAAAGCACAGAGGTGAGTGAGCTTCCAACATAAGCCAAAACAAGAGTGTTTGCCATTGTGCCCATCATATCTCTGCCTATTGAAAGCCCCGAGGATATAAGGGATTTAAAAGAAATATCGGGCACCTTTAGGTTTAATTCATATAAAGATGACGACATAGACATTGCCACGTCCATAACCGCACCCACCGCGCCTATTAAAACTGCCGAAAATGCTATTGCCTTAAGGCTTGGTGCTGCCTCAAGCGAGGTTAAATAATAGGAATGTTCGTTTGTGTAGCCCGAAAAATTCATTATTTTTGAAAACACAATTGTTATTATTGCCGCTGCCAGAACTCCGCCGCTGCAGCCAAGAAAGGCACAGAGGGTTTTTTTATCCAAGCCATTTACCAAAACCAGAGTCATAAGGGTTATAAACATACATACAATAACAACTCCGATATAGATGTTTTTTCCCGATAAAATCCATGGGATAAACACATAAAACACCGCCAGGCAGGTGTAGGCAAGAGAGATAACAGTTCTTAAGCCCTTTCCCATGCCAAGAAATATAACAGCTAATGCAAAAATTATTATTAAAACAGTTAGAGCAGGGGTTCTTTTGTGGCTATCTATTGCCCAGTATATATCCAGTTCGTCCATAGGATAATTTTTTATAAAAACCTTGTCGCCCACCTTCACAGGTTCAAGGCTTGGCATTTTTGAATTGTATTCCTGATAAACATCAACGGTGTTGCCCTTATACTCACCTGATGTTATCTTTGCGGTGCAGATAATTGTTTCGCTTGAAAACTCACCGATTTTTGAGGTGGTTTTTTTATCTACCGAAACAATTTTTGCATAAGCAGTTTTAACCGAATGAGGAAAAATCTCCGCACCATTTGAGGCATATTTTCCAAGGGCAAATAAAAAAATTGCCGAAAGGATAATTGTTATAATATATACAAAAGTTTTTTTGTTCATTTTTATCTCCCGTAAAATAAAGCACCCTTTATATTTTATATGCTTTCTGGGTTGGAATTGCAAAAAGTATGCCGTTGGCATCAGATGTTATGCCAAAGCTTTTATTTACATCGTCCATAATCTGCTTGGTGATTTTTTGAGGTGCAAGAATGCAGAGTATTTCTCTTTCGCCGTCGGCACCCGTTTTTGCAAATCCCGAAAACTGCTCAATTTCGGCAAGTCTGCCTTTTATAATCGTTCCACCTGTGGCACCTGCTTTTCTGGCAGCTTGCATCACATCTTCGCTGTATCCTTCATTAACAGATATAACAATCAGATTGTTGTGATGTTCATTTTTCATAGCACCGTCTCCTTTTTCTGTGCTTTTATTTCCTGTGATATCAAGTATTTCTGTGAGAATTCTGCTTGCGGCAGAAAGCTCCAGAATTATCATGAGTCCGCCGTATTTTGAATGGCTTTCAAAAACAAGGCCAAAGTTTGCCATCATATTTTTTATTGATTCTTGCGTGCCAAGGCTTATAACAACATCTTTATCTCTTGTTCCAAGACCGAATATATCCATCATTTCTGTTGGAGCAGTGCCATAGCCCACGGTTTGAAAATTTACAAGTATGCTTATGTCTTCAAGCTTTTTAATGAGTTTTTTTCCTTTATCTCTTTCTACAATAGATAAAAGAAGCATAGGCCTTTTACTCATAATCTTCCTCCTCGCTTTCAAAGAATATGATATCATCGGTAACCTGGCTTATTTCTGCATGCAATCTCTTAAGGCTGCGTGCTCTTTGTCTTCTTTCATATAAGCCAAGAGTCTGAATTGTTATAAGAGGTGTCATGGCTATCATGGCAACAATACCAAAGGCATCGGTCATAACATTCCCGCCTATTGCTTCGCAAGCTCCCATGGCAAAAGGAAGCATAAAGGTTGATGTCATCGGTCCGCTTGCAACACCGCCCGAATCGAAGGCTATGCCCGTGTAGATATTGGGCACAAAAAAGCTTATAACCAATGATATTATGTAGCCTGCAATTAAAAATGGCATCACAGATATACCGCTTAAAATTCTAAGCATTGAAATGCCCACCGAAACCGAAACACCAATAGAAAGAGCAAGTGCCACTGATCTTTGAGAAATAGCTCCGTTTGTTATTTCGCTTACCTGCCTTTTTAAAGAATGAACTGCAGGCTCGGCAAAAACCACAAAATAGCCCATAATCATTCCTATGGGTATTAAAAATTCTTTAAAAGAGCTGCCGGCAATTTTTGAACCTATGAGCCTTCCGGCAGGCATAAAACCAACATTTGCACCTGCTAAAAATAAAACCAGACCAATGTATGTATATACAAAACCTACCGACATTTTAATGATATTATGAAAATGAAATCTTCTTGCAAAGAGCTGAAATATAACAAACACCATAACAATTGGCACAAATGCCATGGCAACTTCTTTAGCATAGCCAGGAAGAGCATTTGCAAAGCAGACGAAAGCCTGGCGGGTGGTGTTTATATCACTTATTTCAAACGGGGTAGTGCTTGGATGAGGATTATAGAAAATGCTTAAGAGAAGCACCGAAAGTATTGGTCCTATGCTGCAAAGGGCAACCAGACCAAAGCTGTTTTCGCCCGAGTGTTTTCCTTTCTTACCATAAGCCAGGCCTGCACCAAGTGCCATTATAAAGGGAACTGTTATGGGTCCTGTTGTTACACCGCCCGAATCAAAGGCAGTTGGAATAAATTCATTTGGTGCAAAAAAGGATAGAGCAATAATTAAAATATAAAATATCCACAGAAGATTTCTTAGCGGAATATCTTTTCGGTTTCTTATAAATGAAATTCCCAAAAACGTTCCAACGCCAACACCAACGCAGTTTATTAAAAGTGAGTTAGGGATTGTTGGCACCTGCTCGGCTAACACCTGCAAATCAGGCTCGGAAACAGTTATTAAAAATCCTAAAACACAGCAAATAGCAAGGGGAAGAATTATTTTGCTGTTTTTATTTAAAGACTTACCTATACCATCTCCAAGAGGCTCCATAGATATTTCAGAACCTATCGTAAAAAAGCTCATTCCCATAATTAAAAGAATTGTTCCAAAGAAAAACAACACCATAACGCCTGCATCGAGTGATACAAAGCTTACAGAAAGAACAAGAACTATAATTGCAATTGGTAAAACCGATATAAGTGATTCTTTAACTGAGGGAAAAAGATGCGTCATTTTATAATACCCCTAATTTATATTATTTCTATTATAGTATAGCACATTATTTTATTCAATGAAAGGGTAAATTTGATTTATTTTGTCTGCCATTTCCATAAAAGGTTTAACGCAGCTTTTGCTTCCGCTTTCTCCACCCTCCGAGAGTATTGCCATAGCATATTTTGGTTTGTCATAGGGGAAAAATCCGCAGAACCACCCGTGCACCACAGATTCACCGTTTTCAATCCAGCCTGTTTCGGCACTGCCTGTTTTACCGGCAATCTTGGTTTCACTATTCAAAGCCTCTGTGGCTGTTCCCATTGTAACACAGCTTCGCATCATATTTGATATATTTTTGGCAGTTTCTTCTTTTATAACCCTTTTTTCACCTTTTCTTTTTAAGCTCTTATATTTTTTACCTATCTTCATTCCATCTACAATATTTACTTCTTTTCTAATTCCTCCGTTTGCAACTGTTGCTGTCATAACCGCACACTCAAGGGGAGTTATTAAAATTTCGCCCTGACCTATTGAGATATTAAGGGTTTCAGCTTCGGAATATACCATTCTTTCGGGAATATTGCCCGTATCTTCGCCTAATGGAGCATTTAAAAGGGAAGTGCCAATGCCAATTTTTTTTGCTGTTTTTATTATATCGCCCCCGCCCACCTCCAAGGCAGTAAGATAAAAGCTGCAGTTACAGGATTTTGCAAATGCATCGGAAAAATAAAGCACTCCATGCCCGTCTTTTTGGTTGCAGCCAAAAATATGCCCATCATTTAGTGTGTAGCTTCCACGGCAGTCAAAATATCTTTCCATATAGCCCATATCTTTTTCAAGGGCGGCAGAAGCAGTTATAATTTTAAAAACGCTCCCCGCATTGTAGCCTAAAAGGGCTCTGTTTAAAAGTTCGCCATTAAAAGATGAATTATAGCTTTCCAAATTTTCATAATCATAGTCGGGGCGGCTCACCATTGCCAAAACATCAAAGCTTTGGGCATCTAAAAGCACAAGTGCCCCCTTTTTAATATGCTTATTCATCAGCTTTTCCGCTGTTTTTTGAAGCTCATAATCAAGAGTCAGGCGAATTTGGGGGTTCTTTTTGTTTTCTTCTTTTATTATTTTGGGATCCCCCGCAGGCTCACCTTTTGCGTCGGCATAGTATTTAAGCTTTAGCTTTTTATCTGTTTTTAAATAAGGGTCATATATTTTTTCAATTCCGCTTTTACCCTCTCCATCGGGCGAGGTATAACCAATAATGTGCTTTGCA
>JAGBXL010000104.1 GCA_017629325.1 Clostridia bacterium
GGGTGCGCCTGTAAAATCTATGCCGCCAAAAACCTCTTTATTTTCTTTTATTGCCGAAACTGTTTTCATTGAAACATCGCTCGAAAATTTAAAGGGTGAGCCTGAGCTAAAATTTTTTATAAACATTTCGTGGCGTACTGCTATTATATCTCTGGCATCTTGGGATGAATATTTTTTGTCAACGCCAAATTTTTCTTTTAAAGCTTCAATGCAGCCGTTTGCATCGAGATTATCGGAGATTTTAAGGGCAAATTTAGTGTTTCGCACCTTTGTTTCGAGTTTTTCACCCTCCAGGTCTTCATAGGAAAATATGTAGGATTCTCCATTCCAGACAACAGGGAAGGTATCGATATATTCATCGGAATTTTTTCTGAATAATTCAATTGTGTTTAATATAAGCTTGTTTAAATCTTTATTGGAAAGCTTTGAATCTACAAAGCTCACCGTGAAGCCTAAGCGGTTTGTTACAATAGGTCTGCCGTAGCGGTCTAAAATCTTACCTCTTGGGGCAGATATTATTTCGCTGGCATAGAGCTTTGAATTGGATTCTTTTAAATATTCAGAGTGGTCGGCAATCTGGAGCTTTATAAGGGTGAAGCACACCACCAGAAGAAGCAGACCACAAAAAAGCTCAAATATAAAAAATTTATCTTTTAGTTTTCTAAACATTTATATACCTCGTATATATTCATTATTAAGCCATTTTACCCAAAAGAGAATTGGGATTGCAATAATTGAGTTTAAACTTGCCTCTACAAGTGCAAAGCGGAAGAAAGTGTGGAAAAACGGTGCATCAGAAAATATAACCGCCGTAAACAGCATGGACAGAGTTTCATAAAAAAGGCTATACATAAACACACCGAAAACGAGAGCCGTTTTGTTGTGATAATAAAATCTTTTTGAAAAATATGAACTTATTAAACACATATACATTAAAATTAAACCGTTAAAGCCAAAGGCTACATTTGATACCGAATCGAATATAAGACCGCACACAAGCCCCAGGGATGCACTCCTTACAGAGCCATTGGTGAGAGAATATATAATAACAAAACAGAGTGCGGGGTTTGGCGAAACTCCGAAAATTTCTATGTAGCGTCCCAGTGATGTTCCTAATATCACCAAAAGGACAAGGCTTATATATGTGAGAACTTTTTTCAAGATTTCATCTCCTCTGTGTTTAGTGAGGTTGCGGTTGCTACCGCATATGCGTGATGTAAGGCTTAAATGCCAGTCTTTTAAATGAATTGACAACTGCCGTTGTCATAAATTGGCATTCTGCCATGATTTCTCGCTATCGCTCCATGAATTGAACTGCCTTTAAATGCACTAAAAGTGCAATTCATGAGTCAACGACTCAATTCATGAAATCGCAGATTTCAATTCATGCCGAAGGCAATTCATTGCGGTCGATACTCGACCGCATAACCATAACTGCACTCAAATTAGAAAAATCAACAAAAGGCTCTACATGGGCATCTTGGGATATACCATTGGTATTAACCGTTATTTTTGTGATTTTTCCTATTTGAATACCCTTAGGGTAGATTCCGCCATCACCCGAGGTTGAAACAATATCGCCTGTTGAAACTGCCGAATCTGCGGAAGCATATTTCATGGCACAAAGGTTTTTATCATAAAGAGAAATATCTCCCTGAACTATGCAATATTCATTTATTCTTTCTATAACTGCACTAACAGAGGACGAGAGATCTGTGATGGTGGTTACAATTGCCCAGGTTTGCCCCACTTTGCTTACATAACCAACAAGGCCTGCTTCGGTTATGACGGTATCGTTTTTCTTTATGCCGCTTGAAGCACCTTTATTTATTTTTATTACACCCGACCAGCTTGACGAATCGGTTGCAACAACATCTGCCGCAATGAGATTTAAATCGCCCGAATTCTTTTTTAATTCAAGCATTGCTCTTAATTTTGCATTTTCGCTTGCCAAATCGTCGTAGTCGGCTTTTTCTTTTTGTGCGGTTATAAGCTGCTGCTTTAAGATGGTGTTTTCATTTTCAAATTTGCTTTTGTCTTTGCCATAGCTAAATGCCTGCATAATATAATCGGCAGCTGTTTGAAAAGGGGTTAAAATTATGCCAAAGGTGTTGGAAATAATGCCCGCCTTTTCTTTACCTATGCTGGAAACAAACATTGAAAGCATTAAGGTAATTGTTATGGCTATAATTATTATTTTATTTTTGTTTGTTTTAAAAAATATCATTTGTAAACACCTTTTTATTTAAAAATATCTTTTGAATTATTTGAAAGAAAGTTTCCTGCACCAAGAGCAACGCAGCTAAGAGGCTCATCTGCCACCCTCACATTTATTCCCGTTGCTTCGGATATAACAAGGGGGAGCCCGTCTAAAAGTGCACCGCCGCCTGTTAATACTATACCATTTTTTAAAATATCGGCAGATAATTCGGGCGGGGTGTCTTCTAAAACATTTTTTATTGCCTCTATTAAAAGAGCAACCTGCCCCGATAGTGCGTAGCGGATATCGCTGCCTGTAACATAAGTGCTGGAGGGCATACCGCTAAGGGAGCTTCTGCCTGATATAATTTCTTTGTTTTCGTTATTTTGCTTTCGCACAGTTCCTATTTGAATTTTAACCTTTTCGGCATTTGAAAGCCCTGAATGAATGTTATATTTTTTTCGTATGAAAGATGAAATAGCTTCGTTATGGCTATCACCTGCGTTGCGGATTGTTTTGTGGGTTACAATGCCGCCCAGTGATATTACGGCAACTTCACTTGTGCCGCCACCGATATCTACAACCATTATTCCTTCAGATGCACTTGTGTCGAGCCCTGCTCCAATTGCCGCCGCCATTGGCTCACGCATAATGCATACGCTCCTTACGCCTGCCCTTAAGGCTGCTTCGGTTACGGCTTTTTCTTCAACGGCAGTTATGCCCATAGGAACGCAGATAACTGCCCTGGGCTTTAAGCCTCTTTTTTTGCCAAGTGCTTTTGAAATAAAATAAGAGAGCATTTCTCCTGCGGCATCAAAATCGGCTATTACGCCGTCTTTTAAAGGGCGTACTGCCCTTATTCTATTGTGAGTTCTGCCAAGCATTTCTTTTGCCTCTAGCCCAACGGCAAGAACTTTGCCGTCATCTGCCATTGCAACAACGCTGGGCTCATTTAAAACTATGCCTTTTGATTTTAAGTAAACTAAAGTGTTGGCGGTTCCAAGGTCAATTCCCATATCCTTTGCAGACACAAAGATTTTCCCCTTTCAAATTAGCCGCCTAAAATTCAAATTTTGGGCAACTATAAAACTACATCAAACTCCTTTTTTAAAAGCCCGTAGAGCTTTGAAAGCGGCAGACCCACAACATTAAAAAAGTCGCCGTTTATTTTTTCAACAAAAACCGAAGCGTATTCCTGAATTCCATACGCCCCTGCTTTATCGAAGGGTTTGTATGTATTTATATAGTGCTTTATTTCCTCATCGGTTAATTTATTAAAGAAAACCTCTGTTTCCGAGTAGTCGGTAGCGGTGTATCCGTTTGAAGAATCGGTTACTGAAATCCCTGAATAAACCTTGTGAGATGTGCCCGAAAAAGATGATAGCATAGAAAAAGCCTCGTTAAAATCCTTGGGCTTGCCTATTATTTTTCCATCTGCCACAACAACCGTATCTGCTCCTATAACAAGGTGTCCGCCGCCAATCTCCGATGCAACCGAGGTTGATTTAAGCATTGCCAGCTCCTGAACATAAACCTTTGGAGGAACAGATTTTGAAATGCTCGATTCATCGGCAGAGCTTTCTATTATTTCAAATTCCACACCCAAACTTTTTAAAAGCTCTTTGCGGCGTGGTGATTTAGATGCTAAAACAAATTTCATTTTATATCACTTCTTTAGTTAGTTTTTTCCTGTTGAGCCAAAACCGCCGCTGCCACGCTGGGTTTTATCAAGCTCTTCTGCCACGGTGAAGCTTGCTTTTGCAACTTCCATAATAACCATTTGAGCAACTCTTTCGCCGTTTTCTATGGTGTATTCATTATTGCTTAAATTAACAAGTGCAACCTTTATTTCGCCTGTGTAATCGCTATCTACAACACCAACACAGTTTGCAAGAGTGATGCCGTGTTTTGATGCAAGCCCTGAGCGTGCAAAAAGAAAAGCACCGTATTTTTCGCTTGGAAGAGAAATTGCAATTCCTGTTGGAATGAGAGCTCTCTCGAGTGGCTTTAAGGTGATGCTTTCATCTAAGCAGGCGGTTAAATCCATGCCTGCAGCTCCCGAAGTTGCATAAAAGGGAAGCTTCTTTTCTTTATTATTCTCTAAAAACTTAATTTTAATCTCTACACCGTTCATTTTTTGTTTCTCCTTTTTGTTTATTTATAGTTGCGAAAGCAACATATCGAGCACCGCACACACGGTTCGTCGGAAACCGCTAAGCCCTACAATTTAGTTCTATTAGTGTTGCAAGGATGTAGGGACGGGGCTTGCTCCGTCCGTCTTTTACATAACACCATTATAAAAATGACCTCTTGTAAAGAACCCGTTTGATTTTTCGCCTTTTTCATACTGCTTTAAAACATTAGCTATTTCCTGCGGTGTTTCATCGGTAAAATCAAAGCGGTAGAGGGAAGCGGGGATTCTTTTTATTTCCTTTAACCTGTCTGCCATATAGATTGGAGCACTGTTGTAGATAATGTTTACACATTCGCCCTTTACACAGTCCACGGGGAAGCATATATTTTTGCGGTCTTTGAGGTAATACATTTCTCCCTCTTTGCAGCCGCATTTATTAAGAGATGATTTAACAAGGCAGTTTTTAACCGTCATTAGTGAAAGCTTGCCATACACAAGAAC
>JAGBXL010000008.1 GCA_017629325.1 Clostridia bacterium
TTATTAAAACTAAGGAAAAAAATAAAGATTGTATTTTAAGAGCATTTTTGCCGCTAATAATATTTATTGCTTTAAATCTCGTTTTTCTTGCTTGTGATCCTTCCGGAAATCCGATAAGCAAAAACTTTAAAGTGCTTGGCGGTGATGTCGAAAAAATTGCCACATCCGATAATCTTGAAGAGGAGAATGCAGGAAGTGGCAGACTTGAAATGTGGCTTGCAACAGTTGATATGATAAAAGAAAAGCCCATTTTAGGCTATGGTCCCGATAATCTTAAACCTCACTATGTAGAAAGAGATGCAAAACTCGACCGTGCCCATAACGAACCCATTGAAAGAGCTGTTGCAACGGGTATTCCCTCGGCAATTTTCTACTATGCAGCAATAGGGTATGCACTTTTCACATTTATAAAAAGCAAAAAAAGCTGGCAGTGTCAGCAGAGATTTTCCTCAATGATGGCAACGGTAGGATACCTTGTATCATCACTTGTGGGCGTATTTCTTTTCTATACAGGCGGATTTTTCTTCTTGTTCCTTGGTCTTTCAACTTCCTATGACCCAATGGAAAACATAGATACGGCTGATAACAAATCCACAAAAAAGAAATAAAAAAATAAATATATTTATTTAATTGTTACACCAAAAAATTATTGACATAGCACACTCATTATGGTATAATTTTACGGTAAACGCACAGAAACGGTGTTTAATCCTTATTAGGAACCGTAATTGGCGAAATTGATTGAGGGAGGTGCAAAACTCATGTATGCAATTATTGAAACAGGCGGCAAACAGTACAAAGTTTCCGAAGGTGATGTTATCTTCGTTGAAAAATTAGGTGCCGAGGAAGGTGCTGCCGTAAAATTTGATAAGGTTCTTGTTGTTGGCGGTGAAAACACAGTAATCGGCACACCTGTTGTTGAAGGTGCAAGTGTTGATGCTAAAGTTGTTGCTAATGGTAAATCCAAGAAGATTATCGTTTTCAAGTATAAGCCCAAAAAAGGCGAAAAGACCAAAAAAGGTCACAGACAGGCTTACACAAAAGTTCAGATTGAAAAGATCAATGCGTAATCTATGATTAAGGCAGAATTTTTCACTAAAAAAGGCAGTATAGTCAAATTTGTTATAGAAGGTCATGCCGAATATAGCGATGGAGACGATATTGTTTGTGCATCCGTATCATCTGTTGCATGGGCTGTTTTAAACGGCTTGGAAAATGTGGCAGACATAAAATTCGGATACGAAACCGGAGAGGGCTACATATACTTTGTTCTCCCCGATGATATAACTAAAAATGATCAGAAAAATGCGGGTCTTCTTTTAGATACCTTGTATCTTTATTTAACCGAACTCGAAGACCAGTATCCCGATTATATTAGTCTTACCAAATTGGAGGTGTAGATATGTTTAAGTTAAACATTCAGTTGTTCGCTCATAAAAAAGGTATGGGTAGTACCAAAAACGGCAGAGACAGTGAGTCTAAAAGACTTGGTGTTAAAAAAGCTGACGGACAGTTTGTTACTTCCGGTAACATTCTTGTTAGACAGAGAGGTACCAAAATCCATCCCGGTATCAATGTAAAAAAAGGCAGCGACGATACACTCTTTGCTGTTGCTGATGGTAGAGTTAAATTCGAAAGAGTTGGCAAAGATAAAAAGCAGGTTAGCGTGTACGAAATCGCTCAGTAATTATACATTGAATATTTCAAAATTAAAATCTCAAGTTGTCTTTACTTCTTGAGATTTTCTTTTTGATTATTAAGAATGTATTTTTAATTGTCAAAAAGAAAATCTTAATGCAGGGAGGTATATTATGTTAGTAGATACAGCCAGTATATTTGTAGAAGCCGGTAACGGAGGTAATGGGCTCGTTTCGTTTCACCGTGAAAAATATGTTGCTGCAGGCGGTCCCGATGGTGGCGACGGCGGTCATGGCGGTGATGTTATTTTTGTTGTAGATGAAAAACTCAGCACCCTTATGGACTTCAGATACAGAAGACACTATAAAGCCGAAAACGGCGGCGACGGCAGAAGTGCAAAATGCAGCGGAAAAAACGGAGCTGATCTGGTGGTAAAAGTCCCTGCAGGCACAGTTATAAAAGATAATGAAACAGGCAGAATAATTGCCGATTTAAAGCAGGTTGGTCAGGAATTTGTTGTTTGCAAAGGTGGTAACGGCGGTTGGGGTAATTGTCATTTTGCCACAGCAACCCGTCAGATTCCCCGCTTTGCCAAAAGCGGTACCGACGGCGAAAAAAGAGAAATAACAATGGAATTAAAGCTTCTGGCAGATGTTGGTCTTGTGGGCTTCCCAAATGTTGGTAAGTCAACTCTTTTATCTGTTGTAAGCGACGCCCGCCCAAAAATTGCAAACTATCATTTTACAACGCTCGAGCCAAATTTAGGTGTTGTTGATTTAGGAATTGGCAGAAGCTTTGTTATGGCAGATATCCCCGGTATCATAGAGGGTGCAAGCGAAGGAATAGGCTTGGGCCATGAGTTTTTACGCCACGTAGAAAGAACAAGACTTTTAATTCATGTTGTAGATGCCTCAGGTATAGAGGGCAGAAATCCAATAGAAGATTTTGACCTTATCAATAACGAAATAAAAATGTATAATCCGCTCCTTTCAGAGCGTACACAAATTGTTGCTGCAAATAAAAGGGATCTTGTTTACGATAACGAAATTTACGATGGTTTCTGTGAAGAAATAGAAAAAAGAGGTTATAAGCTTTTTAAAATTTCTGCAGCCACCAATTCCGGTGTATCCGATTTAATGAACTATGTTGCATCTGTTCTTGATGATATTCCTGTGCCGGTTTTATATGATGAAGATGAAATCCAAACAGAAATAATTTCCTTTGAAGAAGAAGCACCATTTACTGCAAGAGTAGAAGACGGTGTTTATATTGTTGAAGGAAAGTGGCTTAAGCGTCTTTTGGGATCAACTAATTTTGAAGATAGTGAATCGCTTCAGTATTTCCAAACAGCTCTCAAAAAGAAGGGCGTTATAAAGGCTCTTGAAAAGCTTGGAATAGAGGAAGGCGACCCCGTGCAGATGTATGAAGTTGAATTTGATTATATAAAATAGTATTAAAATGTTCGCTAAAGGGCAAAATTACTCAATTTATTGAGTGATTTTGTTTGACAAGCGGGCATTTTTTTTGTATAATATTCTATATGTGTAAAATCGTTCGTATTGGGCAATTTTACATTATGAAACCTCTTTTTGAAAGGACGAAATATAAATGCTTACAAGTAAAGAAAGAGCATATCTTCGCGGTCTTGCCAACGGAATAGATGCTATATTTCAAATAGGTAAGGGCGGTATCAACGAAAATCAGTTAAAGCAAATAAATGATGCTCTTGAAAAAAGAGAGCTTGTAAAAATACATGTTCTGGAAAACTCATTTTTAAATACAAGAGCAGTTTGCGACGAAGTGGCAGCTATTCTTGGTGCAGAGCCCGTTCAGGCAATAGGTAAAAAATTTATAATATATAAAGAATCAAAAGAAAATAAAACAATAGATTTAAGTCTGGTGAAATCAGGTGGCAGATAAAATAGCAATTTTTGGCGGAAGCTTTAATCCCATACACAATGGGCACATCAGGGTTGCAGAATATGCCCTTAAAGAATGTGGTCTTAGTAAAATAATTTTTCTGCCAAATGCAACCCCGCCTCATAAAAACAAAGCCGAAATCATTTCTGCTGAGCATAGATTTAATATGGTAGCTCTTGCCATTGAAAATAACATATCTTTTGAAATATCAGATTATGAAATGATTTTAGATGCACCGTCCTACACAATAAACACCATAAGGCATTTTAAAAAGCTCTTCGGTGCTGATATTTTCTTTATAATAGGAGCAGATTCACTATATACTCTCAATAAATGGAAACAATATAACGACCTTGTAAATGAATGTTTCTTTATTGTTGCCGACCGTAACTGTTCCGATGGCAGCAATCTTTTAAAAGAAGCACAAAACCACCAAAAAAAAGGCGGAAAAATAAAGCTTATTAAAATGCCAAAAATAGATATAACATCTAGCTTTATAAGAGACAAGCTTTCAAAAGGGGAAGATGTTTCAAAATATTTACCTGAAAAGGTAAATGATTATATAATAAAAAACGGTTTATACAAAAATAATCCGGAGGAATAAACATGACTATTGACGAAATGCGTGAAAAGCTAAAGCTTGCACTCACCGAGAAACGCTATAATCATTCTATTGGTGTTATGCAAACTGCAGTGGAGCTTGCGCGTATCTATGGAGCCGATGCCAAGAAAACAGCAGTTGCCGCACTTCTTCACGACTGTGCCAAAAACTATTCTAAATCCGAAATGCTTGAACTTTGTGAGAGGTATAATGTTGAATTAGATCCAATATCAAAAGAATCCACAGGCCTTATTCATGGTTTTTTGGGTGCTGTAATTGCTGATAAATACTACGGCGTTAAAGACAGTGAGATTTACGATGCAATTTATTATCACACTGTTGGTAAGCCAAATATGAATCTTATAACAAAAATAATCTACATAGCCGACGGCATAGAGCCAAACCGTAACTACGAAGGCGTTGAGCGAATCCGCGAAACAGCCTTTGAAGATATCGACAGAGCCTTAATACTGCAGATTGATTCCACCCTTAAATCTGTTATAAGCCGCGGCGGTTTGATACACACCAATACAATTGATACGAGAAATTTTTATTTGAAAAAGTTAAGGTGATAACAATATGTTCACACAGGGTACCGCATTTAAAGTATATATAAAGTGTACCGCACTTATAACTGTGATACTGGCATCACTGGTTTTTGTTTTTGCACCTATTGTACCCACAATAATGAATCTTATGGGGTTTAATTCTTTTTTAGGAATTGAATTTACGGGAGAAACCGAAAAAACCTATGTCAACATACTTTTAATGGGTGTTGATAAAAGCGAAACCTTAAGTGATGTAATGATGATAGCTCAGCTTAATATGGTAGATAACACCATAAATATCCTCCAGATTCCGCGAGATACCTATATAAAAAACAGACGAAGCGATAAAAAACTCAATTCGGCTTTTGGCTCAGGCGGAGCAAAAAAAACCATTGAAGAACTATCTACTGTTGTAGATATTGAAATAGATGAGCACGTTGTAATAACCACATCGGGATTTCGTGATGTAATCGATGCCGTTGGCGGTGTTTACTACACAGTCCCCGCTGATATGGATTATGATGACGACCTTCAGGATCTTCACATTCATCTCAAAGCGGGATATCAGCTTCTCGACGGCTCCAAAGCGGAACAGCTTGTCCGCTACCGCGACGGATACGAGATGGGCGATCTGGACAGAATAAATGTGCAAAGCGGATTTATAAAAGAAGCAATCCGCCAGATAACCCAAAAGTATTCCAGTTATTCCGATGATGAGCTTCGCAATTTAGTATCCACAGTAAGTAATATGGTAACAACAAGCTTTTCTTTTTCGGAAATGCTAAAGTATGCACCTTATGTTTTTGAAATAGATATGAATAGCGTAAATATAATGCGTTTAGAAGGCACCGCAGAGTATCGCGGAGGCGGCTCATATTTCTTCCCCGATAATGCTAAGAATGAAAAACTGATTTTTGAATATTTCAGCCCCGATATTTCCGAAGCAGACCTTAGCGAAATCCGTGCCAGAGACGAAGCAATCGGCAAAACATCAGAAGAAAAGAATGTTGAAGAAGCGGGAATAATAAACACACCTAATAAAGACATAAATGTGTATATTATGGATTACAGCGGTACCGACGGTGAAAGCCTTAACAAAGTAAGAAAGTTTCTTCAGTCGGAGGGCTACAATATCGTTGGAGTAATAGAAGCCCGCACCTGTTATATAGAAAGAAGCTATTCAATATGTAAGGAAGGCAGCGATCTTTCGGCAAAGCTTGCTGTGGATTTAGGGTTAGACACCTACCATGTTAATCCGCAGCTTCAAAGCAGTGCCGATGTAGTTGTTATAGTAGGAAAGGATTTGTGATTATGGATTCAAAACAGATAATGGAAACCGTTGTAAAAGCTATGGATTCCAAAAAAGCAATTGATATAAAAGCACTTGATATCAGTAAAATCACCACTATGGCAGATTATTTTGTTATTTGTCAGGGCGGTTCAACAACCCAGATAAAAGCAATAGCCGATGAAGTTGAAGAAAAGCTTTCAGATTTAGGAGTAAAACCCTTTGGCAGAGAAGGTATGAGCACTGCCTATTGGATACTCATGGACTATTCAGATGTTATCATTCACATTATGAGCAGTGAATCAAGAAGCTTTTATTCCATAGAAAATCTGTGGGCTGATGCTGAAAATGTAGATTTATCACATATAATAGAGGAATAATGATAGGAGAGTGGCATAAATGAATTACGAATTCGAAAGAATAGAAAAAAAATGGCAAAAAAAATGGGACGAAGAAAAAACCTTTAAAGTTACAGAGGATTCTTCAAAACCAAAATACTATACCCTCGAAATGTTCCCATATCCTTCTGGAAATCTTCACATGGGTCATGTAAGAAATTATTCAATAGGCGATGTTGTTGCCAGATTTAAAAAAATGCAAGGATATAATGTTCTTCACCCAATGGGTTGGGATTCGTTCGGTCTCCCCGCAGAAAACGCAGCAATTAAACACGGTGAAAACCCTAAAGACTGGACCTTATCCAACATAGATAATATGAGAGATCAGCTCAAATCCATGGGCATAAGCTACGATTGGGATCGCGAAGTTGCCACCTGCAAACAGGATTATTATAAATGGACACAGTGGATGTTTTTGCAGCTCTATAAAAACAACCTTGCCTACAAGAAAAAATCCTATGTAAACTGGTGCCCCTCATGTCAAACAGTTCTTGCAATCGAACAGGTTGTAAATGGCAAATGCGAAAGATGTAAAGCCGAGGTTGGCAAAAAAGACCTTGAACAGTGGTTTTTTAGCATCACAAAATATGCCGACCGCTTATTAGAAGACATAGATAAATTAAAAGGCTGGCCCGAAAAGGTTAAAACCATGCAGGCAAACTGGATAGGTAAAAGTAAGGGTGCCGAAGTTAAATTTGAAGTTGACGGAATGGATAAAACCTTAACTGTTTATACAACCCGTCCCGACACAATCTATGGTGTAAGCTTTATGGTTATAGCACCCGAAAGCCCCATTGCCGATGAACTCATTTCGGGAAGCGAAACAGAAAAAGAATGCAGAGAATTCATTCACAGAATGCAGTTTATAAAAGATATCGACAGAGCATCAACCGAAGTAGAAAAAGAGGGCGTATTCACTGGCAGATATGTAATCAACCCATTAACAAATAAAAAGGTTCCTCTCTATCTTGCAAACTATGTTTTAATGGACTACGGCACAGGTGTTGTTATGGCAGTTCCTGCCCACGACCAGAGAGACTTTGACTTTGCAAGAAAATATAATCTTCCCATAGATGTTGTAATTTCGCCCGATGGCTCCGAGATTTCAGGCGATAGCCTGGAAGCCGCTTTTGAAGCAGAGGGCATAATGATAAATTCAGGTGAGTTTAACGGACTTAATAACCGTGAGGCTCTTCCCAAAATGATAGAATATATGGCCAAAAAGGGAATTGGCGAAACAAAAGTTAATTTCCGTCTTAGAGACTGGCTCATTTCCCGTCAGCGCTATTGGGGTGCTCCAATTCCTGTTATCTACTGTGAAGACTGCGGTGCTGTTCCCGTTAATGAGAGCGACCTTCCTGTAATTCTTCCTGAAGATGTTGAGTTCACAGGTCTTGGTAAATCCCCGCTCACAACAAGCGAAAGCTTTAAAAACGCTCCTTGTCCAAAATGCGGAAAAATGGGAACAAGAGAAATGGATACAATGGACACCTTCGTGTGCTCATCATGGTATTTCTTAAGATATTGCGATCCTCACAATAGCGAGCTTCCTTTTGCAAAAGATATTGCAGATTACTGGATGAATGTAGACCAGTACATAGGCGGTGTTGAGCATGCAATACTCCACCTTCTCTATGCACGATTCTTCACAAAAGCTCTTCATGATCTTGGCTATGTATCATGCGACGAGCCTTTTGAAAACCTTCTCACACAGGGCATGGTTTTAAAAGACGGAGCAAAAATGAGTAAATCAATAGGAAATGTTGTAAGCCCCGAAGAGATTATTGGTAAATACGGTGCCGACACAGCACGTCTCTTTATTCTCTTTGCAGCTCCTCCCGAGAGAGACCTTGAATGGAGCGATACAGCAGTTGAAGGCTCCTACCGTTTCTTAAACAGAGTATTCAAATTTGTAACCGATAATAAAGATAAAATTGATTTTAATTCAAAATATGATGTGAATTCACTCACAAGCGAAGATAAAAATCTTCGTTATGTTCTTAACTATTCAATCAAAAAAGCAACCGACGACATAAGCGTTCGCTTCAACTTTAACACAGCAATAAGCTGTGTAATGGAGCTTGTTAATGCACTCTATTCATATAATGGTAATAATAATGCTCTTATTTCAGAAGCTGCAAAAGATGTAATTATTATGCTTGCACCCTTTGTACCCCATATCACAGAAGAACTTTGGGAAATAATCGGCGGAAAGGGCAGTGTTCACGATCAAAGCTGGGTAAGCTATGACGAATCAGCTCTTGTAAAAGATGAAACCGAAATAGTTGTTCAGATAAATGGTAAGGTAAAAGATAAAATGATGATTTCAACAGAACTTGGCGATGATGAAATAAAAGCAGCAGCTCTGGAGAATGAAAAAATCAAAGAGCTTACCGATGGAAAACAAGTGCTAAAGGTTATAGTTGTTAAAGGTAAACTTGTAAATATTGTTGTAAAATAACGACCTGATAAAACCGACAGATTTTTTAAATCTGTCGGTTTTGCAACACGGAATTGAATTGTATTGGTTGAATAAAATTTGTTTGTCTTATATAATAATAAAAGAGGAAAATCTTATGAAAAAATTTGTGATTTCATTACTTACAGCATTCATAACACTTATATTATCTGTTTCTGGCTATGCACAGGGCACACTGCCTGTTTTAATGTATCATAATGTAACCACAGACTATAACCTCGTTTTAAAAGACCCCACAGTTCATATAATGCTTTCTACTCTTGAAGAACATCTTGTGCATCTTATAAGTGCAGGCTACAACACCATTTCTTTTGATGACTATTATAACTGGCGTAAGGGTGAAAAAGAGCTTCCTCCAAACCCCATTATAATAACTTTTGACGATGGTTACGTAAGTAACTATGATTTGGCTTTCCCGCTATTTCAAAAGTATAATCAAAAAGCCACAATATTTGTTGTTGCTTCCCGTGTTGGTGCCGATAATGTTGAATTTCCTCACTTCACCTGGGAAGAAGCAAGAGAAATGGAAAAAAGCGGTCTTATAGATATTGAAAGCCACACCTTTACTCATGCAGATTTTGAAAAGATAAACTATGCCCGCACAGTTTTAGAAATGAGGCTCTCAAAATTTGCCATAGAAACAAATCTCGGTAAAGAGTGTAAATATCTGGCATACCCTTATGGCAAAATGAACGAAGCATCAACTGCCGTTGCAAAAAGTGCCGGCTATAAAATGCTTGTTGTGGGCAGAGATAAAAGTGCAGACTTAGCAAATGAAAATCTTTATGAAATACCAAGATATTCTATTGAGGGAACACAATCCGGTGAGGATATTATAAATTTAATAAAATAGCCCAAAAGGAGATTTTTAACATGAAAAAAGATAAGCTTTATGAAGTAAGACAAATTGAATCTATAAGAGATATGCTTATTTCAAGCTGCGAAATTTACGCCGACAGAACTGCATATCTTAAAAAGCAGAAAAAAACAATGCCCTACGAAGCAGTTACATATAAGGAATTTAAAGAGCTTGTATGGAACCTGGGCACAAAATTTATCGAAATGAACCTTTCAGGCAAAAGAATTGCCATAATATCCGAAAACCGTTTTGAATGGTGTATTTCATATATGGCAACAGTATCGGGAGATATGACAGTTGTTCCAATCGATTTAGAGCTTGCTCCTTCCGATATTATAAATCTTCTTAAAATTTCAAAAGTATCAGCCGTTATCTACACAGGTAAGCTTTCCGAAAAGCTTGCAGATTTAAAGAAAGAGATTCCCGAAATTGAATATACAATAAATATGGATTCCGAAAAGGTTAGAGAAGGCGAGCTTGACCTTTATAAGCTTATAGAAATGGGCAAGGAATTAAGACAAAACGGCGATAATTCTTTTGATAATATTGAAATAAATAAGGAAGAAGCAAGAATTCTTCTTTTCACATCGGGCACAACCGCACTTTCAAAGGGTGTTTTGTTATCACACAAAAATATTGCAACAAACCTTATGTCAATGTGCTCAATGGTAGATATCAAAAAGACCGACGTATTTTTGGCAACTCTCCCAATCCACCACACATACGCCAGCACCTGCGGTGTTATGGCACCTCTTTACAGAGGCTCATGTGTTGCTTTTGCCGATGGTCTTAAATATATTTTAAATAATCTTAAAGAATCAAAAACAACTGTTCTTTTAGGTGTTCCCGCAATGTTTGAACTTATCCACAAGCGTATCTGGGCAATGGCAAGACAAAACGGCCTCGACGGTAAGCTTAAAATGGGCTTAAAATTAAGCGGTGCACTCAGAAAAATAGGCATTGATGCCAGAAGAAAAATCTTTAAAACAGTAATAGATAATTTTGGTGGCGAAGTTCGTCTTTTCATAAGCGGTGCTGCCGCAATAGACCCTTCAATAAGCAAGAGCTTTCACGATATGGGCATACTCTTTTTGCAGGGCTACGGCATAACAGAGTGTGCACCAATAGTTGCACTGAATCGTGATATAAATTACAGAGACGATGCCATAGGTCTCCCTCTTCCAGGTCTTGAAATTAAGATTATAAATAAAAATGAAGAAGGCGTAGGCGAAATCATCTGCAAAGGTGATAATGTAATGCTTGGCTACTATGAAAACCAGGAAGCAACCGATGAGGTTATAAAAGATGGCTGGTTCTACACAGGCGATTATGGCAGACTTGGAGAAGATGGCTTTATTCGTTTTGAAGGCAGAAAGAAAAATATCATTATTGCTAAAAATGGTAAAAACGTTTATCCCGAAGAGCTTGAAACAATGCTTTCAAAAAGTGATTATGTTGCAGAATGTCTGGTTTATGGTCATGAAGATGAAGAGGGCGAAACCTATATTCACGCTCAAATATTCCCCGATAAAGCAGCGGTAGAATTAAAACTTGGCGAAAATCCCGATGAAGAAAAGCTCAAAGAACTTATCCAGAGTGTTGTTGATGATGTAAATAAAAATAACCCTGTTTGGAAATATATAAGAAAAACAGTTATAAGAAACACAGAATTTGAAAAAACAACAACTAAAAAAATTAAAAGATTTGCGCAGGCGAATAAATCTGAATAAAAAAGATAAAAGAGATGCAAAAGCATCTCTTTTTCTTTTAAAATCGAATTATATATGCTATAATTAAATAAAGGAAGTGAAAATAATGTATAAACTTGGTGTGTCAAATATAGAATGCTTTGACGGCAGAATGGAATTCTTTTGTAAAAATGGAATAAACTATATGGAATTTCGGGTTATAAAAGGCGATAACCGCCCTCTTATTCAAAGCTACACCGATAAAATTCTTGCCGAAAAGAAGAAAATAGGATATGAAATCCGCACGGTTCATCTTCCGCAGCTGTTTACATACGATCTTTCTCAAACCGATGATTTTGCTCGCTTAAAGGCTATTCAAAATCAAAAAGAAATTGTAAATATGCTTTTGCCCCTTGGAGCAAAAATAGCTGTGCTTCACCCCGATGCGGGCGTTGTAGAGGAAAAAGACTACTTAAAAAGACACAAAGCCCTTATAAAGTCATTAAAGGAGTTTGCTCCCTGGTGCAAGGAAAGAGGATTAAAAATTGCAATAGAAAATTTAACTCAGATAAGTGCTTTTCAAACTTCATCCGATCTTATGGAAATTGTAGATGCTGTGGGCGATAATGTTGGTATATGCTTTGATGTTAATCATAATTTCAAAGAAACTCACACAAGTTTTATAAAAAATGCAGGAAAACATATAATCACTATGCATATTTCCGATAATGACGGAAAAAACGAAAAACATCATTTTCCGGGCATGGGAGTTATAAATTTCAAAGAAATACTTGGTCTTATGAATGATATATCTTATGATTCCACATTCATTTTTGAATGTGCCAGAGCAGTAGAAGCAGATGACCCCAAAGAATCTTCAAAAAGACTTTTAAAGGCATGGAATAATGCAATAAAATAATTTGTTATCGGGTTTTCACCTCTCAATCTTATGTTGAATATAATAGAAACGGGAGGGATAAACTTGAATTATATACTTGTGGTTTTTGCTTCGCTTGCAAGTGCAAACAGGGTAAAAAGCCTTCTTAAAAATAAATTTAACATTACCTCTGCCATAGTGCAGACTCCCGGCAGCATAAATTTAAAAAGCTGCAGCTATTCATTAAAGCTTTTGTCAGAGCATACCGATACCGTGTGGAATATTATTAAGCAAAACAAACTCTCGTCAAAGGGTATATTTTCGGCATCTGATTATTCTAAAATAAGATAGGTGGCAATTATGATATATTTTGATAATGCAGCCACCACATGGCCCAAACCCCAAAGTGTTATAAACAAGGTTTCCGAAAGTATGAAATATACCGGTGCAAATCCCGGCAGAGGCGGGCACAAAATGTCGATAGAGGCAGGGGAGAGAATATTTTCTGTAAGAGAAACAGTTGCCTCTTTTTTTGGATTAAGTAATCCTTGCAATGTGGTTTTTACCCTGAATGCCACACATAGCCTAAATATTGTAATAAACGGCGTGCTGGATACAGGCGACCATGTTGTTTGCTCTCAAATGGATCATAATTCTGTTTTAAGACCGATTCACTCTGCAGAAAAATCAATTGAAATTTCTGTTGCTAAAGCAGATAATGAGGGTTATGTAAAGATAGACGAAATAGAAAAGCTTATTAAACCAAACACAAAACTTATTGTTCTGACCCATGCATCAAATGTATGCGGCACCATAGAGCCTGTGAAAGAAGTTGCCAAACTTGCAAGAAAAAGAGGAGTTCTTTTTCTTTTAGACGCATCCCAATCTGCAGGAATACTTGATATCAACATGGAAAAAGACGGCATAGATTTTCTTGCAGCACCCGGTCATAAAGCTCTTTACGGACCAATGGGAACAGGAATTCTTTTAATAAACACAGATTTTGTGCTAAAACCCTATATGTATGGCGGCACGGGCAGTAATTCTCATCTTTTAACTCAGCCCGATGAAATCCCCGATAGGTTTGAAGCAGGAACTCTTAATTACCCGGGTATATGCGGTCTTGGGGCTGCAGTAAGCTTTGTGTCATCACTTGGCTGTGATTGGATATACCGTCATGAAAAAACTTTGTGTGATTATGTTTTAAATGGTCTTTTGGAACTTCCAGACTATAAAATAATTGGTAAAAAAACTAGTGAGGGCAGAGTGGGAACGGTTTCATTTGTTCACAATAGCCTTCCGTCGCAA
>JAGBXL010000105.1 GCA_017629325.1 Clostridia bacterium
AGGCGGAACAACTTACAGGCTTTCAAAAAAAGATTTTTGTACTTTCATTCTGGAAACTGCGGAAAAGAAAATTGAAACAAATCTTGATTCCTGCATCTTGTATCTGAAAGATGAATTGGAAAAGGAAGATTTTATTTCGCTTGCAAGTTTTCTTTATTCTTGGGGGCAGTATAACGGGGCAAGAATGTAATGAAATACACCATCAGACATAAAAGGGGAAAATATTACAAAAAGTTTAAGCCTGCGGGCTTGGATATTATAGCGGTGGCAGTAGTTGCCCTTACTATTATTTACATTTTATTTGAAGTCATAAGGGGGTAAAATATGACAGATTTGAATGATGTTATTCTGATAGGCAGAATTACAAAGGATGTTGGAAGCGATGAAAGAAGTTTTTCATTCGTAGGAAATGGAACTGCAAAAGCTATTGCAAGTTTGGCGGTGAATCGTTCGGTTAAAAAGGGTGATTCGTGGGAAGATGAAGTTTCTTATATTGATTGCGAAATATGGGGCAAGACTGCGGAAAATCTGAAATATAAACTTGTAAAAGGAAAGCAGGTTTGCATTCGGGGATATTTGAAACAGGACAGATGGGAAAAAGATGGACAGAAGCAGAGCCGATTGAAAGTAGTTGCAGAAACTGTGCAGTTATTAGGCGGTGGAAAATCTGCGGAAAGTAACCCGTTTGAAAACTAAGGGGGGCAGGAAATGGCAAAAAATAACGGAATAAGATTTAGTGTATACTTCCACAAAGAGCAGATGGAATATTTGGACAGGGAAGCAGAAAAAATGGGAATCAGCAGAAGCAAGTTTATTGAAATTAAATGTATGCCGAAAGAATTGCAGATTCTGAAAGATAAAAAAGGAAATCCAAAGGGGGCTAAAAAATGACAATATTTGAAAAGCTGATTGAAGCCCGCCTGCGTTTTCAAAATGCAGGAGTAAAGAAAAGCGGAAATAATAAATTTGCGGGTTATACTTATTACGAACTTGCAGATATACTTCCAGAAATAAATAAACTTGCGAATGAATTGAAATTCTGTTGCGTAGTAAACTTTACAGATGAGAAAGCAACACTTGATTTCTGCGATTTGGAAGCAGATGCAAAGATAACTTTCACAAGCCCTATGAGTTCGGCAAGCCTTAAAGGATGCCACGAAGTGCAGAATTTGGGGGCGGTTGAAACTTATATTAAACGCTATCTTTATCAGAACTGTTTTGAAATTGTTGAAAATGATGTTCTGGATGAAACAATGAATCCGAATGATAAAGGCGGTGCAGGTGCTGAAATTGATAATCTGATTGCACAGGTAAAAGAAAGAATGAATACTTTCAACGATGCACAACTTGATTATGCAAATAAAGCCATTAAGCAGAGAAATCTTAAAATGCTTAATGACTGCTTAAAAAAGTAAGTAACCCGTATGGGTGAAAATATTAGACAGTCGGGAAAGACCGACAACACAGTATTTATTTTAGTAATGATAATATTTTTCTAATGGGCACTTGAAAAAGGTTCGTTGAAAGTTTCAAGAAGAAATTAGAAAAGCCGTGGCGGGCGGTGTATGTGATATAAAAGTTCGTTGAGCATATCGAAAAATATGCGGTGGTACTTATTAATTCAACGAATGAGTAAGGTACTAAACTGATACACAAAAAGCCATTTTTTAGGGGGCTTTATGAAAATAATAGCTTATACAGAGCCGACAGAAAACG
>JAGBXL010000106.1 GCA_017629325.1 Clostridia bacterium
GCTTAAAATAGTATAGGGATTATGGCATACGAAATCTATATCTGATTTCTTTTTATAACTGTTAATAAGAATATAGTTTGTGCTATCGTCGGCTGAAATATATCCGTTTTTTGTTTTGCTGCCGATTGTGCCGCCTGTAAATATAACAAGAATTTTCATAGCTTTATCCCCTATTTCAGAGAATAAAAAACTTTGCTATTTTATCCTCTGTTATTTTTGTATAAACATTTGTGTCCAGTAGTTTCCGCTTGCAACATAGCCAACACCGATGTGGGTGTAGTTTTTATTTAAAATATTTGCTCTGTGCCCCTGTGAATTCATCCAGGCAGTAACAACCTTTTGAGGTGTTGTCTGCCCTTTTGCAATATTTTCTCCGGCACTTCTGTATGAAATGCCAAAGCTTCTCATCATATCAAAAGGTGAGCCATAGGTTGGGCTTTCATGAGCAAAATAGTTTTTATTCTTCATATCTTGTGATTTATATCTTGCAACACGGCTAAGCTCCCAATCGTGAGTGAGAGGTTTAAGCCCATTTTTAGACCTTTCGATATTAACAAGACGAACAACCTCGGCTTCAAATGAAGAAACTGTGGAATCTGTTTGAGGAACATTTAAAAGCTGACCGGGATAGATTAAATCGGGGTTTGCAACCCTTGGATTTGCATCTATTATTTCCCTTGTTCCCACCTCATATTTATTGGCGATTTTCCACATTGTGTCCCCTCTTACAACAGTATGAGTGGCTGCAGATGCAGATAACCCAAGAACAAGAGTTGCTGAAAGAAGAGATGCTAAAGTTTTTTTGATATTCATAATTTATACCTCCTTTTTTATGAATTGTCAAAAAGACGGTATAAATTATATCAAAAACAAAGGTATATGGCAAATGTAAATATTGTAAATCTTTAAAAGCCTGCTCCACGCACCTCTCTTATGTCGGTTATAGTTACAAACGAGAAAGGGTCTATTTCTTTTATTTTTTCCAAAAGATGCGGAACTTCTTTTGCCCTTACAACCGTCATAAGCATAATTCCATTTGTGCTTTTATATATTCCTTTTGAATATATCCCAGTTACTCCCCTATTTATATCTTTTAAAATCACATTCGAAATTTCTGCCGATTTTTCGGATATTATAAAAACTGATTTTGCAAAGTTACCCATTGTTAAGATTTTATCGGCAACAAAAGAGCAAATATACAAAGATACAAAGGAATAAAAGGATATGATATAATTTTTAAAAACAATTCCCGAAATAAGAACAATTGCAAAATCTATTGCAAATATTATACTTGCAAGAGATACATGCGGGAATTTTTTTTTTATTATGAGAGATGCAAAATCACTTCCGCCGGTTGATGCGTTTTTTCTTATGGTAATTCCTATGCCGATGCCTGTTAGAACACCGCCAAATACTGAAGATATGAAAATATCGGTGCACTTAAACTTAAAAGCACTCGTCAGCTCTAAAAAAATTGAAAGAAAAACAACTCCCGCAAGAGTTTTTATAAGAGATTCTTTTGGCAGCTTATTAAATGCCAATAGAAAA
>JAGBXL010000107.1 GCA_017629325.1 Clostridia bacterium
AGAAGCCAACACAACCGATGAAGACTTTATGAGAGCTTTAGAGATTGGTATGCCCCCAACGGGCGGCATTGGCTTTGGTATTGACCGTATGTGTATGCTTTTAACAGACTCTGCGGCAATAAGAGATGTGCTTTTATTCCCCACAATGAAAACTTTAGATAAATAATACCATTGTTTTGTAAATAATTAAATAGGAATATCCATAGAAGAACCTCTTGGAAACTGAAGTGAACCCTAAAGTTTAGACAAAATTAAATATTAACATGCTTGTGAATGAGTTCGGTATTGTACCGGACTCATTCCTTTTAGTTTCATAGAAATTCTTTCGTTGTTGTAATAATCAATATATCTTTTTAATTCATCAACGAAATCGTTAACGCTTTCGAATTTTTCACCATAAAACATTTCAACCTTTAATCTGCCAAAGAAATTTTCCATTGCCCCATTATCCATACAGTTGCCCTTGCGGGACATACTCTGTGTAATATTATGTTCTGATAATAACCGTTGGTATTCTGCATGCTGATATTGCCAACCTTGGTCAGAATGAAACAAAGGCTTTGCATCAGTAGGGAGCTTTTTGAATAATCCATCAAGCATTTCTCTGATTTGCCATAGATTCGGGCTTAATGAAATAGAGTCTGATACGATTTCACGATTGTATAAATCCATTACAGGTGATAAATATAATTTATCATTACACACTTTGAATTCTGTTACATCAGTTGTTAGTTTTTCAAACGGTTTTGATGCAGTAAATTCTCTTTTAAGCAGATTATCAGCAACTTTACCAACTTCGCCTTTGTATGAATGATACTTTCCGTTTTTTCTTTGTTTCCCTTTGATATTAAGTTCACTCATAAGTTTTAATACTGTTTTATGATTAATTGTATAACCTTTTTGTTTTAAAATGGATAAAATTCTGCGATATCCATATCTTCCTTTGTTAGCACTAAATATATCTTGAATTTCATGTTTTTCTTTCACACATTTATCTGTGATTGGGTGATTTGTGTAGTAATAGAATGTGCTTCGTGCCAACCCTGATAATTGCAGCAAGTCTTTTAATGGATATCTTTGCCTTAATTCATTGACTATTGCCGCCTTTTCTCTTCCTCTTGAATTCTTTTCTGAACTAAGGCATCGAGTTTTTTTAAGTATTCTATCTCCATTCTAAGACGCTGATTTTCAGCTATCAAATCTTCTTCAACTTTCTTATCAAGTTTGGGTGGACGACCTTTTCTCGTTCCGCTTGCTTTACAAGCTCTGCCTCGTCTTTCTTTCATTAGACCTTCGGCTCCTTCTTCTAAGAATATGCGTTCCCACTTAAGTATAACAGAATGTTGAACATTATACTTTCGTTCAGTTTCTCTTAAACCCAAATGATTCTCTCGCATATCTATTATAACAGATATTTTGAATTCTGGCGAGTATGTCTTGTTTTTTCTTCCTGTTTTGTCCATAAAAAATATGCACCTCCAAAAGTGTCCAACTTTTGGGGTGCATATCACACACGATAGGTTTATTTTTTATTACTTATTGTTAATTACATAGATTCTATAACTCTTACTTTGCATACTCCATCAATAGCTTCAAGCTCTTCTTTGATACCAGCAGGAATACTTGCCACATCAATAATGGTGTAGGCATA
>JAGBXL010000108.1 GCA_017629325.1 Clostridia bacterium
ACCATTGAAAAGAATAATCAAAAATTTAATGTGTTACTTGATAGTAGCATCAATGCTTTTAGCTTGTGGTCCCTCTTTTGCATCAGATACCGAGCCAAATGTTAAAACCCTTTTTGATTTTAAGGGTAAGTCTTTAGCTACTTGTTATGAGAATGCAAAATACTATCCTAAGCTTGACGACACTAAATTTAGTAGTATGTATTTTTCTAATAAAGGAACACTTAAAACCAAAGATATTGACGGTGAAACAGTTCTGGCTTACTTCGATCAAACAGCAGGAAATGATACAAATTCTACTTTGTCGGTTTCGACAAAATATGAAGGCAGATTTATTTATACCGGAAAAATATATACTAACAGAGCTGACTCTGATGGCAATATGAAATTTGCTTTGGCAAGATTTTATGTTAATTACGGTTCCGGCGGAGTTGAAGATGGTTCTATTATCGTAACAGACGAAATAAATAAGCTTAAAGCAAATGAATGGTATGAATTCAGATATGAAATAAATTTATATAAAACAAAAAATAATTTTTCTGTTAGCTTTGCCCCCGTAACCCCTCAAAGCAGTTCAGATACAGGCTTCTCTAAAATAGGAACGCTTAAAACAGAAGTTTTTGGTAAACTCGGTTTCAGAGGAGGAAGATTTGATTTTGACCTTGATTCAAAGAATACAGAAAATTTTGTTGCATATAAAGATTTAAAGCTTACTCATACCCAAAACCCGGGAAAAATAGATACCTACCTTAACGGCAATCTCATTTCCAATGGCTTTAAAGACGGTATCTACACAGCCGTAGGTTCGGGTTCAGGGCTTTTTGCCTTGGGGGTTTATGAGGATAATGAGCTCATATATCTTGATATTTCCAATAGCCAAGAAGAACTTGAAACAAGAAAATTAAACGCTGTTATTGAAAACGGTCAAAACAAAACAGTTAAAATTTTTCGCTTTGATGAAGACAACGCTCCATACTGTGTGAAAGCAGAGCCTCTCTATGATTCATCAGAAGAAACAAGAATATATGCCAATTATGATTTTTCAAAGGAAGGCGAATTTGCAATTTCTGATTACACATTTCTTTCCGATGGTCAGCTTTATATAGATAACAGCACCGGAAAAAAACCGCGTTTTCCCGTAACGGCACTTAATCCAAGCAGATATATTGTATTTGAAGCAGACTACAGTATTCCAAAAACCCAGGAAAAATGCCATAGAGTAAGGCTTATAGGCGGATATTATAACAGCACAACTACCGGAAATGCAAGTGAGCCTGACACCTTTGTTTTAACAAACAAACACGGTGAACTGTATTCCTATAGAGATAGGAGTGTAAGAAATCCATTTGGCACACTTACCTCCACACCTACAAATGTTGCAATACTTATAGATAATTTGGAAGGTAAATATGATATCTATATTGATAAAAAGCTTAAGAGGAGTGGAGACTCATTATATACACCTACTATTGATCAAGACACTAAATTAAACAAAAGAAGCTTTTTCATAGGGCATGCCTCCGGCGATAATGATGATTTTAACAAAGGAACACTTATTGTTGATAATTTAAAGATTTATGATGTGAGTGAAGAAGATGTTAAAGAAGGCAATATATTTAAAGACATTGGCAATAAAATTCCCAATGTCCATGTTACCGATTATTCCAAAATTAC
>JAGBXL010000109.1 GCA_017629325.1 Clostridia bacterium
ACATCTTTCATCTGGTGAGTTATTTGCTGAAAATATCTAACATTCATATACGGCACCCCATTTTAAAGTATATATATTTATTCTAATGTTTTTTGATGAAAAATGCAAGATTTCAGCTAAGCTTTGTGCATTTTGCATAAATTAAGCGTAATTTATACAAAATATTTGTAGGTTATTTCTGTAAATATTATTTATTTTTTCGGTTATTTCTGTGATTTTTTTATTATTAACAGAGATATTTTGCATATATTTATACAAACAAAGGTTTTGGACGGTGAATTTTTTGAATAGCTTTATAACCATTACAGGATATGTTCTGGGCAGCCTTATTATTTTTTGTTCGTTTTTTGTGTGCTCTGCTCCTCTAAAATACATAGCTCTGTTTCTTTTAAACAGTATTGTGGGTTGCTTTGTGCTTACGCTGGCAAATATTTTTTTAAAACAATTGGGAATTTATGTGGGAATAAACCCTATAACCGCGGTTTGCACGGGGATAATGGGGATTCCTGGAGCAGTGGCGGTTATACTTTTGGCAGCTTTTCTATGAAAAGCGCCAAAAGTATAAGATAAGAGAGAATAGAGAAGAGTGAAGAGAAAATGAAGAAATCCGCCCACACAGGCGGATTTCTACCATTTCTATTATCTATTCTCTCTTATTTCTTCTCTATTTTTGTCTTTCCGCCCATATATGGAACAAGCACATCGGGAATTGTTACAGAGCCGTCTTCATTCTGATAGTTTTCTAAGATTGCGGCAACTGTTCTGCCTACTGCAACACCGCTTCCGTTAAGGGTGTGAACAAACTGTGCTTTATCTTTGGGTGAATTTTTAAATTTGATATTTGCTCTTCTGGCCTGGAAATCTTCAAAGTTAGAACATGAAGAAATTTCAACATAACGGTTGTAGCTGGGCATCCATACTTCAATATCATATTTTTTGGCAGCTGTAAAACCGAGGTCGCCAACGCAGATTTTTACAACACGGTAGGGAAGATTTAAAAGTTTTAAAACCTTTTCGGCATCGTTTGTAAGTTTTTCGAGTTCTTCATAGGAATTTTCGGGTGATGCAAACTTAACAAGCTCAACTTTATTGAACTGATGCTGACGAATAAGACCTCTTGTGTCTTTTCCGGCAGAACCCGCTTCTGCTCTGAAGCATGCAGAATATGCAACATGCTTTATAGGAAGCTTTGTGCCATCCAGAATTTCATCGCGATACATATTTGTAACGGGAACTTCTGCTGTGGGAATGAGGAAGTAGTCGGTATTCATAACCTTAAATGCATCTTCTTCAAATTTAGGAAGCTGACCTGTGCCGAGCATACTTCTTCTATGCACCATATATGGTGGGAATATTTCTGTGTAACCACTATCTGTTGTGTGTGTGTCTAAATAAAAATTGATAATGGCTCTCTCCAGGCGAGCACCCAAGCCTTTATAGAAGGTAAAGCGTGTTCCTGTTACCTTGCCGGCAGTTGGAGCATCCAGAATATCTAAATCGGCACCGATATCCCAGTGAGCCTTGGGTTCAAAGCTGAATTTTGTTGGCTCAGAGAATTTTCTTATTTCTACATTATCTTCGTCGGTATCGCCGTCGGGAACTTCGTCGTTTGGAATATTTGGAATAGTGAGCATTAAATTATTGATTTTTTCGTCATATTCTCTCACTTTTTCATCAATTTCTTTGATTTCGTCCGAAAGCTTTTTCATTTCTTCAAAAATAGGAGCAACGTCTTTGCCCTCTTTTTTGAGCATTGGAATGCTTTTGCTGACTTCATTCTGTTTTTGTTTGAGCTGTTCAACACTGAATAAAAGCTCTCTTTTTTCGCTATCAAGCTTTAAAAGACCGTCGATATCTACAACTTCTTTTCTTCTGGCAAGAGCTTTTTTTACTTTTTCTGTTTCTGTTCTTATGAGTTTAATATCTAACATTATTTATACACTGTCCTTTCAAAACAGGAATTATTTAGTAAACTAATTTATTATAAATGTAAAGTTGTGCTTCTGTCAAGCTTTCCGAATCAATAGTTGATTTTATTTGCTTACTTTTGGTAAAATTTCCGCCATTATATGCTTTTATAGCCTGCATTAAAAGCTCATCGTTTTTATTTTTTGTTTCACTATCAATTTTTAATGCTTCACAGTCGCTCTTTACAATGCCAAGTTCGAGGCTCACTGCATCAAGTTGTTTTTGAAGCTCAATATTTTTGCTTTGAAGCTCTGTGTTTTTCTTGGAAAGCTCAGTTATGTCGGATTTTAATCCTTGAGTTTGTTCTGTGCTGTTATTGTGGCTTAATCCTGCAAAAATAATAAGAATAAGTGCAAAGGAAAAAAGAATAGCCACATACATCCACAAAAATTTTGTATTCTCTTTCATTTTATATATCACCTTTCAAAATTTCGACTTTTTGTATTTCCCCTCTTAAAATAATAAAAAAACCTTGTTTTTTATTGTTGTTCCACGTGGAACACTTAAAATCTCCAAAAACGGCGTTTTAAGGCGATTTTTATTTTCAACGCAAAATCACCTTGCCACACTTGCGTTTATCAAATTAAGAGGCATTTTTAAAGGTCGATTTTTTCGGTTCCTGAAATAATTTTTACTATTCTTTCTAAATCTTTAGCTGAATAGTAGTCTATTTGAATTTTTCCTTTGTTTTTCTTTCCGGAAATTTTCACCTTTGTTCCAAGAATGTCCTCAATACTTTTTTCTATTTTTTCATAGGCGAGCTTGATGTTCAAATTTTCTTTTGTTTCCTTTTTGGCAGGTGTCATATATTTTTTAACCTCTGCCTCCAATTCACGCACACTTAAATTCTTTTCTATTGTAAGTGAGCATAACTGCAATTTTCCATTATCGTCGGGCAGAGATAAGAGGACTTTGGCGTGTCCCACAGATATTGCACCCTCTGAAAGAAGGTTTAAAACATCTTTTGGAAGATTTAAAAGCCTTAAGGAATTTGCTATACCGCTTCGGCTTTTGCTTACCTTTTGAGCAACCTCCTCCTGATTAAGCCCATATTCCTCCATTAAATTTTTATAGCCAAAGGCTTCTTCAACGGGGTTTAAATCTTCTCTCTGGAGGTTTTCTATTAATGATATTTCAAATAATTTTTGATTATCTAATTTTTTAACTATTGCGGGGATTTCTTTAAGCCCTGCTTTTTTTGCTGCACGCCATCTGCGTTCACCGGCAATTATGGTGTAGTAGCCGTTTGGTGCTTCCTGAACTAAAATTGGTGTTATAACTCCGTTTTGCCTTATTGAATCTGCCAGTTCTTCCAGCTTTTCTTCGTTAAAGCTCTTTCTTGGCTGGGATTTATTAGGCTCAACATCAATAATCTTTATTTCTTTTATATTATCGGAATCAATTGACGATTTTTCATCGGTCAAAAGTGCTCCCAGGCCTTTTCCCAATCCTTTTTTCTTAACCATTTATATCACCTCGATTATTTCTTTCCCCATTTTTTGCTGTATAGGAATTTACGCTGTTTTTTGTTCGCGTGAATAGATGTTACTGAAATTTAGCACGCTCTCATGTGCAGGCTCAGCCTGCTTTTTTGTTGTTTTTTATAAGCTCCTTTGCAAGCTTTACATACATTTCGCTGCCCTTTGAGGATTTATCGTAATAATTTATCGGCTCTCCAAAGCTTGGTGCTTCGCTTAAGCGCACATTACGGGGAATAACTGTTTTATATAGCTTGTCTGCATAATATTTTTTAACCTCTTGGGCAACAAGCATAGATAAATTGGTGCGTACATCATACATTGTTAAAAGTACACCCTCTATTTCTATATTTGGATTTAACTGCTTTTTAACCTTGCGGATAGTTGCTGTAAGCTGACTTAAGCCCTCTAAGGCATAGTATTCGCACTGAATGGGCATAATAATACTATCTGACGCAGTAAATGCATTAAGAGTTAAAAGCCCAAGTGATGGCGGACAGTCTATTATTATGTAGTCGAAATCATCTTTTATAGCTACCAAAGCATTTTTTAAAAGATATTCTCTGTTTTCCATATCTACCATTTCAATTTCACCGCCGGCAAGGTCTATGCCAGAAGATAAAACCCAAAGGTTTTCGAATTCTGTTTTAATTATAGCTTCTTTTACAGGTGATGCATTTACAAGAACATCATAAACAGATAACTGGGCAGCTTCTTTATCAACACCAACACCGCTGGTGGCATTGCCCTGGGGGTCTAAATCTATAAGAAGAACCTTTTTCTTTTGAGCCGCAACGCAGGAAGACAGGTTTACAGATGTTGTTGTTTTGCCCACGCCGCCTTTTTGATTGGCAACAGAAATAATTTTAGCCATTTTTCTGCTCCTTTCTGTGTGTTACATAATATATATTTCATATAGTATAACACAAATATAATTTTAATGGAACAGTTTTTTTAAATTTTTTTAAAAAACATTCATTATATTTATTAATGTTCCACGTGGAACATTTAATAAAAGCAAAAAAGAGCATCTCAGGGGGAAGACGCTCTTTTTTACTTTGACAGATATTCATTTGAACTCTGCCAGAATATATACAAATTTAAGGGAGTTATAGGCTTTTTATCAGCTTGCCTTCATATCAAGGCGAATTTTATCTGCAATAAGAGCAATAAACTCACTGTTTGTGGGCTTGCCCTTGCTGCCGAGAATTGTGTAGCCAAAGAATTCGTTGAGTATTTCAGGGTTGCCTCTGTCCCATGCAACCTCAATTGCGTGGCGAATAGCCCTTTCTACTCTTGATGCAGTTGTGTTGTAGTGTTTGGCAACGGTTGGGTATAAAAGCTTTGTTATTGAATTTATTGTGTCCATATCATCAATAACCATTGCTATTGCATCTCTTATATACTGATAGCCTTTAATATGTGCCGGAACACCGAGCTGCTGAATATACATTGTTATGTTTGTTTCTAAATCATTTTTGCTTTTTACCATTGGCTTTAGCTGGGTTTCTTCGGGAGAGGTGCATATATCCTTTATTCTGTCTATAAGGCTTGATGCTTCAAAGGGCTTTGCCAGAAAATAAGATGCTCCTAAATTCATTGCTTTATTTATGATATTTTCGTATCCCATAGATGAAAAGACAATTGTTTTTGGTTTTTTAGAAAGCATGGTATTGGAATTAAGCTTTCCTAAAAGTGCCAGACCGTCCATATATGGCATTATTATATCTGTTAAAAGAATATCGGGTCTTTTTTCAAGAATCATTTCATAAGCTTCTTTTCCGTCGTAGGCAATGCCCACCACTTCCAGAAAGCTCTCTTTTTCGAGAGATGCCTTTAAGGAATGGCAAAATTCCTTATTATCATCGGCAATAATCACTCTTACTTTGTTTTTCAACTAAATCATCTCCTATGTGTTTGTTTTCTACAAGTAAAATTATAGCCCGCCAAAATAATACCTTCAACATAATTTGTATTTTATGCCATTTAATGACATATTTTTCCACTCAGTTTAAAATTCGACTTTATATCAACAAAAAATTACTTTTAAAAAATCACTTCTATGAACTTTAACAATAATAGTTCAAGATATTTGAACTATTATTGCAAAAAGACACCATTTTGCATGAACTTTGAACTTTCTTCACAAAAATCCATAATTCTTGGATTTTCGACAAAGTAAATGTCGAAAATTGATTTGTCATCTGATGTTTGTTTTTGTTTTCTTTAATTATTTTTAGAAAAACTTTTAAAATTATTTATTTATTAAACTATTATATTCTTGACTTTTTTTAAAAGATTGCATATAATAATATTGTAAGAAATTCAGAAATTCAGAATTTGCAAGAGGTGATATTTATGCTAGCAGAAATAAGAGGACGTTCTCAAATTACAATACCCGCTGAAATTATTAAAAAACTGGGAATTTCGGAGGGCGACAAATTTGAAGTTATAGAAAAAGACGGCGGAATATTTCTTTGTCCGGTTGTTGTTTATCCAAAGGATAAATTATTAAAGATTGCAAAAATAATAAAGGAATCTGAAGCTTTTCTCTCATCACAAGACGGATTTGGTACAGTGGAAGACATGTTTGCAGATATGGGTATAGATGTAGATAATGTATAAATTAAAATATACAAAAGAATTTGAAAAAAACCTGAAATCCCTTACCATCAGGGAGCAAAAATTAGTTTTAAACAAATTAAATCTCCTTACTCAAAACCCATTTTACCCATCATTGCGAACAAAAAAGCTTCAGGGAACGAATGATATTTTTGAAATGAGTGTAAATATGGACATTCGCATACTGTGGAAGTATGAAGAAGATATAATTATTTTACTGATTGATGTGGGGCATCATAAAAAGATTTTAGGTTTATAAAATTTCATATAATGATGGGGCAGATATAAGCATCTGCCCCTTTTTTCTTTCAATATAAACTAATAATTGTAAAATATAATATTTGCATGATG
>JAGBXL010000110.1 GCA_017629325.1 Clostridia bacterium
AACAAGTGAGCCACGCTGACGAACAGGAAAATCGCCTTTAAATTCTTCATAACCATTCAAGATATGATACATAAAGCCGTTGCCTCTTGTATCGGTTAGAAGCTGCGAACGATAACCTATAAGGCTACGGGAATGAATGTTGAATTCTATTCTGGTGTAACCCGAATTACCTGAATTCATATTAAGCATCTGTGCTTTTCGCTCGCTTAAGGTCTGGATAACTGTGCCTGTGTATTCCTCGGGAACATCAACAATTAAAAGTTCCATTGGTTCCATTATTTTTCCGTCAATCTCTTTGGTTATAACCTCAGGTTTTGAAACCTGAAATTCATAACCCTGACGACGCATTGTTTCTACAAGAACAGATAGATGAAGTTCGCCTCTGCCCGACACCTTAAAGGTCTCGGCGGAGTCGGTTTCTTCTACCCTTAAAGACACATTGGTTATCATTTCTTTAAACAGACGGTCGCGGAGGTGTCTGCTTGTTACAAATTCGCCCTCTTTACCTGCAAAGGGGCTGTTATTAACACTAAAATGCATAGAGATTGTCGGCTCATCAATATCAACAAAAGGAAGAGGCTCAGGGCATTCCACATCGCAGATTGTTTCACCGATTTTTACATCGCCAACACCCGATACAAGAACTATATCGCCAATGCCGGCAGTTTCGGCTTCAACTCTTTTTAAGCCTTCATACATATACATTTTTGTGAGCCTGATTTGAGAGGTGGAGCCATCTTTTTTGCAGATTACTGCAGTCTGCCCCACTTTTGCAGTTCCTCTTTCTACCCTGCCCACTGCCATTTGACCTACATAATCGTCGTAGTCGATATTAGAAATAAGAAGCTGCAAAGGCTCATCTGCTTCGCCTTTTGGTGCAGGAACATGGTTTACTATCATATCTAAAAGAGGTTTTAAATCTTCGCCCTTTGATTCGGGGTCCAGTGTTGCATAGCCGTCTCTTCCCGAAGCATAAACAACGGGTGAATTAAACTGGTCGTCGGTTGCTTCAAGCTCTAAAAACAGCTCAAGAACCTCATCTATAACCTCATAGGGTCTTGCATTGGGACGGTCTATTTTATTAACAACTATGATTGGATGCAAATCAAGAGAAAGTGCTTTTTTAAGAACAAAGCGTGTTTGAGGCATACAGCCCTCAAATGCATCTACCAAAACAAGAACACCATCTACCATTTTGAGTACACGCTCAACCTCACCGCCAAAATCGGCGTGGCCGGGGGTATCTACAATATTTATTTTGATATCGTTATAAAGAAGAGATGTGTTTTTGGAAAGAATGGTGATGCCTCTTTCTTTTTCAAGGTCGTTATTATCCATAACTCTTTCATCAACCTGCTGATTTTCGCGGAATATTCCGCTCTGGCGGAGAAGCCCGTCTACAAGGGTTGTTTTGCCGTGGTCAACGTGAGCTATTATGGCGATGTTACGTAAATTTTCTCTCTGGGACATTTTTTCACCTTCTGATTTATCTTGAATTTACTTATAAACTATAAACTAAAAAACCAAAAAACCCCTTCGTTTGAAGGGGTTTAAACGCGATATTATTTTTCGATGCCGAATCTCTTTCTGAATTTTTCTACGCGTCCGCCGGTATCAACAAGCTTCTGTTTGCCTGTGTAGAAGGGATGGCAGTTTGAACATATTTCAATACTAATGTTCTGTTTTGTAGAGCCGGTCTCAAATGTAGCACCGCATGCACACTTAATAGTGGTTGGCTGATAATCTGGATGAATTGCTTCTTTCATTGTATGTTCACCTCTTTCAACGGATAAAAATTTCTTTTCGTATTAAACCTAAAATATTGTATCACAAAATAATCTAAAAAGCAAGCAAAATATTAATTTTTTTTAAAACTTAAACAATTTTGGATAATTCTGCTATACATTGCTCTATTTTTGCCTCTGATTTTGCATAAGAATTCTCACAAACACCAAAATAGAACTTGATTTTTGGCTCTGTGCCTGAAGGTCTTACTGCAAACCAACTGTTATTTTCCAAATCGTAGCGGAAAACATCGGAAGAAGGAAGATTTAGTTTTTCATCTGTGCCCTTTTCAAAATCTTTTATAATTCCCTCTTTAACGTCCCACATTCTGTTAACCTTCATACCTGCGAATTCCTTTGGAGGAGTATTGCGGAAGAAATTCATTATGGATTTTATTTTTTCGCTGCCTTCAATTCCTGCAAAGGTATAGGACACGGTTTTTTCCATAAAGTAGCCGTATTTTTCGTAAAGAGAAATGAGCCCGTCATAGAGTGTCATTCCCTTTGCCTTATAGTCGGCTGCCATTTCGGTTATAAGCATTGATGCAACAACGGCGTCTTTGTCTCTTGCATAGGTGCCCGCAAGATAACCGTAGCTTTCTTCAAAGCCTAAAAGAAATTCGTTATAATAATCATTTTCCTCAAAATCTTTTATAAGCTCTGCAATATATTTAAAGCCTGTTAAAACATCGTGAACATTTATGCCATAGTCTTTTGCTATTGGATAAAGCATTGATGTTGTAACAATTGTTTTAATTATTGCACCTTTTGAATTTAATGACCCATCAAGCTTTTTGTTTCTTAAAATAAATTCCGAAAGTAAAACTCCCATCTGGTTACCTGTTAGGCTTATAAATTCACCGTTTTTATCGGTAACAATGGCACCGATTCTGTCGGCATCGGGGTCTGTGGCAAAAATAAGGTCTGCCTTTTTTTCTTTTGCCATTTCTATTGCATAGCTAAAGCCTGCTTTTTCTTCGGGGTTTGGCGATTTTACTGTGGAAAAATCGGGGTCAGGAAGCTCCTGCTCTTTAACAATTCTTAAATCTTTAACGCCTATTTTTTTAAGTATTGCCCTTACAAGCTTATTACCTGTGCCATGGAAGGGTGAATATATAACAGAAAAATCATCGCCCAGAGTTTCTATGGCTTTAGTTGTTACAGACTGTTTATATACATTTTCAAGATATACCTTATCTACCTCTTCGCCAATCATTTGAATTAAGCCTTTTTCTTTTGCTTCGTCCTCTTCCATTACCTTTACATCATCAAAGATATCGGTTTTGGAAATGATTGAAATAACATAGTCGGAAGATTTTGGCGGAAGCTGACCACCATCTTCACCATAAGCTTTATAGCCGTTATATTCCTTTGGATTATGGCTTGCGGTTATAACTATGCCTCTTGCACAGCCAAGATGCCTTACTGCAAACGATAATTCGGGTGTTGGGCGAAGTTCATCAAAAACATAAGCCTTAATGCCATTTGCCGCAAGTACCTTTGCACTTTCCATTGCAAATTCTTTTGACTTATGGCGTGAATCATAGGCAATTACAACACCTTTTTTAACCGCTTCTTCACCTGAATTTTTAATATCTTCGCACAAGCCTTGCGTTGCAAGGCGAACAGTGTAGATATTCATGCGGTTAGAGCCGGCACCTATTATTCCTCTTAAACCGGCTGTGCCGAATTCAAGGTCTTTATAAAATCGTTCTTTTATTTCTTCTTCGTTATTCTTTATGGAAAGAAGCTCTTTTTTTGTATCTTCATCGGTGGCTTCGCTAGAAAGCCATCTTTCGTAGGTTTTTAAATAGTCCATCAGAACAAATCCTTTCCTATTATAATAATTATTGCTAAAACTATAAATATTATATAATAATTAAAAAATAAAAGCAATATTATATTTTGACAAAAAAAATCGTATCCGGGTTTAAAAACCCTGATACGATTTTAATATTATTTATTAAACTGATTATGCAAGTTCTGCAAAGTATTTGATTGTTCTAACCATCTGGCTTGTGTATGAGTTTTCGTTGTCATACCATGAAACAACCTGAACTTCATAGAGATCATCAGCAACTTTAGAAACCATTGTCTGAGTTGCATCGAAGAGTGAACCGTAGGTGATACCGATGATATCGGAAGAAACGATTTCGTCTTCATTGTAACCAAATGATGCAGAAGCAGCAGCTTTCATAGCAGCGTTGATGCCTTCTTTTGTTACATCTGTGCCTTTAACAACAGCTGTGAGAATTGTTGTTGAACCTGTTGGAACGGGAACTCTCTGTGCAGAGCCGATGAGCTTGCCGTT
>JAGBXL010000111.1 GCA_017629325.1 Clostridia bacterium
GAATAATGCAAGCCATTGCTTCCTCGCCATACTGCTTATCAGGAACACCAATAACCTGAACATCGCTAACTTCTGGGTGAGTGTAGATAAAATCTTCTATTTCCTTTGGATAGAGGTTTTCACCACCCCTTATAATCATATCTTTAATTCTGCCTGTTATTTTAAAATATCCATCGGGTGTTCTTCTTGCCAAGTCGCCCGAGTGGAGCCAACCTTCACTATCGATGGCGGCAGCGGTTGCAGCAGGCATTTTATAGTAGCCTTTCATAATATTGTAGCCTCTTGCAACAAATTCGCCGTCTGTGTTATCAGGAAGCTCCTCTCCGGTTTCAGGGTCAACAATTTTACATTCAACACCAAAAATCGCCTTACCAACAGTATTTACTCTTGCTTCAATTGAATCAGTTGTTTTGCTCATTGTTGTTGCAGGTGATGCTTCTGTCTGCCCGTAGGTTATGCAAATTTCGGGCATATTCATTTTTTCAATAACTTCTTTCATTGTTTGAATAGGACAAGGCGAGCCTGCCATAATTCCTGTTCTCATGTATGAAAAATCAGTTTTATCAAAATCTTCGTGAGAGAGCATTGCTATAAACATTGTTGGCACACCGTGGAAACAGGTTATTTTTTCTTTGTTTATGCAGTCAAGCCCACGTCTTGGCGAAAATGCTGGAATAGGCGACATTGTAACACCGTGTGTCATAGAAGCAGTCATTGCCAAAACCATACCAAAGCAGTGGAACATAGGCACCTGAATCATCATTCTGTCGGCAGTAGATAAATCCATGCAATCGCCAATTGCTTTACCATTGTTAACAACATTATAATGTGTGAGCATAACACCTTTTGGAAAACCTGTTGTTCCCGATGTATATTGCATATTGCACACATCGTTTTTGCTTATGGCAGCAGCTCTTCTGTAAACCTCTTCAACAGGAACATTTTTCGAAAGTTCCATTGCCTCTTCCCAGTTGTAGCAGCCTTCAATTTCGCAATCAACAGTAATAACATTACGAAGGAAGGGAAGCCTTTTAGAATGAAGAGGTTGACCGGGTTTTAAGTTTTTAAGTTCCGGACATAATTCTTTAATTATTTCGGAATAGTTGCTTGTTTTAACGCCGTCTATCATAACAAGAGTATGCGTATCCGATTGTTTTAAAAGATACTCAGCTTCATATATTTTGTATGCTGTGTTAACACTTACAAGAACTGCACCGATTTTAACTGTTGCCCAGAATGTTATAAACCACTGTGGCACATTTGTTGCCCAGATTGCAACATGGTCGCCTGGGCGAACGCCAAGTGCAATAAGTGAACGAGCAAAGGTATCTACATCGTCTCTAAACTCAGAATATGTTCTTGTGTAATCGCAGGTTGTGTATCTAAAGCAGTATTGGTCGGGAAATTCTTCAGCCATTCTGTCGAGCACCTGAGGGAAGGTGAGGTCAATAATAGTTTCTTTAGGCCACACATATTTACCTGTTCCCCTTAAGTTATCCTGAAGCTTGCTTCTGTTTTTTAAAGATGATGTATATTCCTGCATATAATCAACAAATTTAGGGAATATAACACCCGCGTCAGAAAGCTCTGCATTCCATCTTTTAACCCATTCAAGTGTTATGTAGCCCTCATAGTTTATAGATTTGAGTGCAAGCATCATGTCGTCAAGAGGAATATCGCCTTCGCCTATTATTTTGTATGTAACCTTTTCAGCATTATCTTTAATAGAATCCTTAACATGAACATGCTTTATATATGCTCCAAGGTTTGTAAGGGTTGTTTCTGCCGATTCACCAAAGAAGCGGTAGGGGTGGTGCACATCCCAAAGAGCTGCAACATTATCACTTGCAATGTCATTTAATAAATCTGCCAAACGCTTTGTATCGGCGTAAACGCCGTTTGTTTCAACCAAAAGTATAACACCGTGTTTTTCTGCATCGGGAACAATTTCATTTATTCTTGATGCAATAATGCTATCGTCAACTTCGCCTTCGGGTGCTGCATGAATATCACCGAGTATTCTTATATATTTGGCACCAACCTTTGATGCTATATTCATATATTTTAAAATTTCTTCTTTGGTTTCGTTCCAGTTGTCATGTTTAATGCAACCACCGGTAGAAAGACAGGGGATTTCTATTCTTGCTTTTTTGAGCATAACGGCAGTATCATCGCATTTATCAATTGAAAAAGGCGATAGAGCTTCTTCTTCTTTTATGTATCTAACTTCAATACCGTCAAAGCCAAGGTCTGTTGCCATAGAAAAAACTTCGTTCCAGTCGTAATTTGGGCAACAAAGTGTAGAAAAACCTATTTTCATATAAATTCATCCTTTCGGGAAAAAATATACCAATCTATAATGCTTCATTATATCAAATCGCGTTTTTATTGTCAATTGAAAGATGGCGATTTATTGACTTTTACCCTATAAAATGATAAAATATTTATTGATTATATGCTAAATGTAAAGGAGAGGGCCTATATGAGTAAAATAAAAATACTTCACAGTGCAGATATGCACCTTGGTTCACTCTTTTCTTCAATGCCCTATGAAAAAGCAAAAATAAGACAAAACGAACAAATTTCAACTTGTATGAGCATAATAAAATCTGCATCTGATTGCGATATTCTTCTTTTAGCAGGTGATGTTTTTGAATCGGGTTGTGTTTCGTATGCTTTGGCTGATGTTTTTCTCGATAGCATAAAACAAATTGATAAAACTGAAGTTTTTTATTCCTGTGGAAACCATGATAGTTATTACACGGACATTGTTTCATATTGCATCAAAAATGCTCCGTCTAATTTTCATATTTTTCCTCCGGATAAGCCGTCGGTTTTTACACTTGAAGATAAAAAAGCAAAAATATGCGGAGTGTCTTTTTCGGCTGAACATTGTTACGAATCTTATGTAGACTTGTTGCCCCATTGTGATACCGAATACACAAATATTCTTTGTATCCACGGTGATACCGAGCCTTCGCCCTATAATCCGTTAGATATGAATCTTTTGGCAAAAAAAGGCTATAACTATGTTGCCCTTGGGCATATTCATTCTTTTAAAGGTATCAATAAAACTCAAAATATGTATTGGGCTTATCCCGGAATTCCGGAGGGCAGAGGTTTTGATGAATGTGGTATAAAAGGGTATATTAAAGGCTTTGTATCTGATGCAGATGCTAAACTTGATTTTTATCAGTCATCAAAAAGAATTTATGTAGATGAAACAATAGATATAAGCGATTTTAAAAGCGGATATGAAATAACAGATGTACTTAATTCAATTGCAAACAGTAGTGAAAATATTTGCCGTTTCACCTTTGTTGGTGAAAATTCTGTTCCTGATTTTGATGTATTTGAGCTTATATCTGCCTGCAACTTGTTTTATGCTACCGGCACAGATAATACAAGACCGCATATTTCTGTTGAAAGCTACTTAGGATACGCAAATCTATTAGGGCTATGTGCAAAAGAAACTATTAAGCTTTGTGAATCTGCCACATCAAAAGAAGAAGAGGAAAAATATAAAAAAGCATTTAAGCTTCTAGCCGAATTATTTGAAAACAGATAGTCTTATGCGGAGGGATACTATTATGAAAATAAATAAAATAAGCATATCTTCTTTTGGTAAGTTATCTGATTTTGAAATGAAGCCAGGCGGTAGTCTAAATATTATATATGCACCAAATGAAAGCGGAAAAACAACCCTTTTATCTTTTATAAAATATATTTTATATGGCACAAAGCAGAAAAAACAAAGCGGCGATTTAAGCTTTAAAGAAAAATATACACCATGGAATATGCCTTCTATGTCGGGAAGCTGTGAAGTAGAAACATCACTTGGTACATATCTTATTGGGCGGACAGATAATGATCAAGGCTCAAAACTTGATGTTTTTGATGTTAAAAATGGTGAATATAAAAAAGAAATAACAAACCCTGGTATGTTTTTTACCAAAATCAGCGAAAGAGCGTTTAATGATTCCTGTTTTATAACAAACATTCACTCTATAAACGATGCACAATCCGACGGCGAGCTTGTTTCTTTTCTTGCCAAAGCTTATGATGATAAAGCAACCTATTCCAAAATACAAAAAGAACTTACAGAAAGAATGCTTTCACTTTCTTCAGAAAAAAGGAAATCTTCTAAGGCAAGTGTGATAAACGGTGAAATTTTAAAAAACGCTCAAAAACTTTCTGATTTGGAAAATAAGATATCCAAGCTGGAAAAATATATTGAAAAAACAGATATATCAAAAAAAGAACTTTCAAATCTTACAAGTGAAACCGAAAAACTTAAAACTCTATTAAAAAATTTAGAACGCGATGAACTTATTGAAGAAAGAAAAAATCTTCTCGATGAAAAAAACAAGCTTAGTATAACTCTAAAAGATTTTGAAACACAAAATAATTATGATGTTTCTTCATCTTTAAGCAGAGAAGAAAAAGAGCTTCTTACTGATGATTTTTCTCGGTACAAATCATATATGTCGGAAAATAAGTTTAAATCGCTTAAATTCGGTATTTATTTTGCGTTTTGTATGCTAGTATCTTTAATACTGGCACTTGGCAGTTTTTATATTAAACCGATTCTCTTTATTCTTCCAATAAAAGCTTTTGCTTTAGTATATATTTTAAAAATTTATTTCAAAACAAAAAAAGAGTATAAAAATCTTTTTCTTGAATATAACCAAAAGTTAAAAATGCAAAAAGAGCTTATGCTAAAATATGGAATTAAAGATTCAAAAGACTGCCCAATGTTTGTTTTATCGCAGAAGAATATAGAAGATAAATATTATGCTTCAAAAGAGCAAAGAAATTATCTTTTAAGGCATGCTGCACGTTTAGATGAACACATTGAAAAACTTAACTTAAAAATTGATATGCTTGATTCTTTAATTCAAAAAAGTGATATTTCAATAAGCACCGACATAAAATTCTTTACAAAGCAGGATATAAATGATATAATAAATCGTAATAATGAAAAAATTTCAGAATTATCCCAAATAATTGCACGAGGCTATCGTCTTGAAACAGAGCTTGAAGATTGCAAAAGTGAGCTTATTTCAATAAAAAACGAAATAGAACGTTTGACTAAAGAAAAAGAAGTTGTTTTATTAAAGGTAAGCGAAATAGAAACTGCACTTGCAATATTAGAGAGTGCTTTTTCAGATGCAAAATCTTCGTTTTTCCCAGAACTTTCAAAAAAAACCGAAGAATTATATTCGTATATCACGGCAAGCGATAATTGTACAATAAATTCAAACGATAAATTCGAGCTTTTTGTTTCAAAATCGGGCTTTATAAGAGACGCACGGTTTTTAAGCAAGGGTACACTGGATATTTTATATTTTTCATTAAGAATTGCCATAATAGAACTAATGGGCAAAGATGGCGATAGCTTGCCTGTTTTTCTTGATGATATATTTGCAAATTGTGATGACGAAAGGTTATCAAGGCTTATGGAGATTATATTTAAATTATCCCGAAAACACCAGATTTTTATGTGTACATGCAGATCTCGTGAAGGGGATTATTTTAAAAATAATAAAGATGTTAATATATTTACTATGCAGAAAGGATGATGTTGCGTGGCAAATAATGCATATTTTGAGCTTGCTAAAGGCGGAGTAACAGTTGAATCAGAAGTTATAGCCAAAATAGCAGGCTATGTTGCTGCAATGTCTTACGGAGTTGTTGGAATGGCATACCGTTCCAAGTCCGACAGTGTGGCAAGCTTATTAAAAAAAGATAATTATACCAAAGGTATAAAGGTAAGTGTTAATGATGATAAAATCTCTGTTGATATTCACATCATCATTGAATATGGTATAAACATTAATGTTGTTGGAAAAAGCATAATTAAAAATGTTAAATATCAGCTTGGCCACATGACAGGGCTTGATGTTGAACAGGTAAATGTTTGTGTTGAGGGCTTCAGAGTTCAGGAACAGGAGTGAATTAATTGATCAGAGAAATAAATGGCAGTATTTTGGTTAATATGTTCATTTCGGGTGCAAACAATTTAATTAACCACACTAAAGAAGTTGACGATATGAACGTTTTCCCGGTGCCCGACGGCGACACGGGAACAAATATGTCTATGACGATGAAATCCTGCGTTCAGGGGCTTAGGGCCAACGAGAATTCAGGTGTATATGAAATTATAAAATCAGTTGCAAACGATACATTAAGAGGTGCAAGAGGTAATTCAGGCGTTATTCTTTCCCAGCTTATGCGTGGAATGAAGAAAGCCTTTGAAGGTGCCGAGGTTTGTGATGTAAAGATTTGGGCTAATGCTTTTAAATCAGCGTCAGACTGTGCATACCGTGCAGTTATGAAACCAACAGAGGGCACAATATTAACCGTTGCAAGAGAAATGGCCCAGTGTGCAATTGAATATGAATCACAGGTAGAAGATATTGAAGAATTTTTTGCACTCGTTACCGATGCCGGCAATAAAGCTCTTGCAAAAACGCCAGAGCTTCTTCCTAAGCTCAAACAGGCAGGCGTTGTTGATTCCGGTGGACAGGGGCTTATGTTTATTGTTGAGGGAATGTATTATTATATTTCCAAAAACAAAATCATTGAGCTTAACTCTGCTTTGCAAGAGGAAAACAAAGCTTCGGCAATCAGTGAAGATGAAGAAATAAAGTTTGCATATTGCACAGAGTGTATAGTTGAAAAGAATGAAAAAAACAAATCGGCATTTAAATTTAAAGCAGCAATAGAGGTTATCGGCGATAGTATGGTTTTTGTTGATGATGACGATATTGTTAAGGTCCATATTCACACAAACACACCCGATGTTGTTCTTAGTGAAGCTTTAAAAGTCGGCTCTCTTTCAAGTGTTAAAATAGAAAATATGCGGTTGCAGCATAGCAATATTGTTGCAAATGCTTCTTTGGCAGCCCCCGAACCCAAGCCATACAAGAAATATGCCTTTATTTCTGTTGCAGTTGGTGATGGAATTGTGTCAACCCTTAAAGAATTAGGTGTTGACTATGTCATAGAGGGCGGACAAACAATGAACCCCAGCACAGAAGATTTCTGCAAAGCAATCGAAAGTGTTAATGCCGAAAATATTTTTGTTTTCCCAAATAATAAAAACATAATAATGACTGCACAGCAGGCAAGCGATATTTTTGATTCAAATATCATAGTTATTCCAACAACAAGCGTAACTCAGGCTCTTAGTTCGATGCTTGTTTTTGATGAAGACCTTTCGCCCGATGAAAATGCCGAAGCTTTTGGCGAGGCTGTTTCAGCTTCAAAAAGTGCACAAATAACCCATGCTGTGAGAGATACTGTGGTTGATGATATAGAAATCAAAGAGGGCGAGTATCTTGTTATTGTGGATGGCAAAATCAAAGCATCAGATAAAGAGCTTTCTCAGGCTGTTTGCGATGCGTGTGATAATATGGTTGATGACGATTCTTCGGTTGTAACTATCTTTTATGGTGAAGATGTATCCAAAGAAGATGCCGAGGCTATAAAAGAAGATTTAGAAGAAAAATACGATGAGTGTGATGTGTATCTTCATAGCGGCGGTCAGCCTGTATATCACTACCTTATTTCTGTTGAATAAAACTAAAAAAGATGCCCATGTGGCATCTTTTTGTGTAGAAAGGTAATCTTTATGAATCCTTTAAACGTAGAAAACATAAAATATTTAAATTCGCCTATCACAGTTCTCAAGGGAATAGGCCCTAAAAAAGCCTTGCTTTTTAACAGGCTTGGAATATATACAGTTCTTGACCTTTTATATTTTCTGCCAAGAAAATATGAGGATAGAAGAACAATAAAGAAAATATCACAGTGCTCACCAGGTGAGGTGTGCTGCATTAAAATTGTTCCAACAAGGCAAATAATAGAAAGAAGAATTAAACAAAAACTTTCTTTGTTTTTGCTTTATGGAACAGATGGTGAAGAAAGCATAACAATTAAATGGTTTTCTGCTCCCTTTGCCAAGCCAAAAATAAAATCCAGAATGGAATATATTGTATTTGGAAAAATGATAGGCACAAAAACAGGAAAAGAGTTTGAATTACGGTGCATTGAGCCTGCCGATGATATGAAAAATACCGGGGCAATTATTCCATTATATCCGTCAACAAGCGGTCTTACATCAAAAACAATAGCAGATGCAGTTGAAACAGCATATCTTTCAAATCCTATTCTTTTAGAATGTATTCCCAAAAATATTGTTGATGATTTTAAACTTTTTGAGATCAATTCTGCAATACATACTCTTCATAAACCAAAAGATTTTATATCGCTTGAAACTTCAAGACGACGCTTAGCCTTTGAAGAACTTTTTGTTTTGCAGCTTGCTCTTTTTAGACTTAAAAATATGCGAAAAGTTAAATTTGCAAATGTTATAAACACAACAGATAAAATAAGGGAATTTGCATCATTTTTGCCCTTTGAACTTACAGACGGACAAAAGAATGCCATAAATGATATATCGGCGGATTTAAAAAGCGGCAAACCTATGAACAGACTTATCCAGGGTGATGTTGGCTGTGGTAAAACTGCGGTTGCTTCGGCTGTTATTTACGGTGTTTGCAAAAATGGGTATCAGGCTGTCTTTATGGCACCAACAGAAATTCTGGCACAGCAGCATTATGCCAATTTGGTTAAAATATTTGAAGGAAGGCTCAATATTGCACTTTTAACGTCTTCTGTTAAAAATAAAGCTAAAATTATTGATGAAATAAAAAACGGCGATTACGACCTTGTAATAGGCACACATGCAGTTCTTGAAGAGAAGGTTGAGTTTAATAATCTTGCTCTTTCCGTAACAGATGAGCAGCATCGCTTTGGCGTTAATCAAAGAGCAGTTCTTAATTCCAAGGGTGAAAATGTTCATGTTCTTGTTATGAGTGCAACTCCTATTCCACGCACGCTTTCTCTTATTTTATATGGTGATGTTGATGTTTCTGTTATAAAAACTAAACCATTTGGAAGGCAAAAAACAGATACATTTCATATTAATTCAAAAATCCGTGAAAGAGCCTACGGCTTTTTGAGAAAAGAAATAGAAAAAGGCAGGCAATGCTATGTTGTTTGTCCTCTTGTAGAAGAATCAGAAAATTTTGATGCAGCATCTGTAAATGAAATTTACGAGGAGATAACATCTAAATTCTTAAAAGGTCTAAAAGTATCTGTTGTTCACGGAAAGATGAAACCAAGTGAAAAAGACGAAATTATGGCTAAATTCAAAAACGGCGAAACCGATGTTTTGGTTTCTACAACGGTTATAGAGGTTGGTGTTGATGTTTCCAATGCAACAGTTATGCTTATAGAAAATGCCGAGAGGTTCGGTCTTTCGCAGCTTCACCAGTTAAGAGGAAGGGTAGGACGCGGAAGTGAAAAATCATATTGTATTCTTGTGAGTGATTGCAACAATGAAAACAGTGAAAAAAGAATGAAAATAATGACTCAAATCGACGATGGATTTGAAATTTCATCTAAAGACCTTGAACTTAGAGGAAGCGGAGAATTTTTCGGCACAAGGCAGCACGGACTTCCCGAACTTAAGGTTGCAAATCTTTTTTCAGATATAGACATTTTAAAAGAAGCACAGAAGGCTGCAACAAATGCAATTGAAACCGATCCGCAGCTTAAAGAAGATAAATGGGTGTTTATAAAAAGCAGAATTGACACACTTTTTGAAAGGCTCGAAAACGATAATATATTTAATTAATGGCTTCTTATATTACAGTATTGTTAATATTTAAAAAAAATGTTTGACTTTACAATATATTGTGGTATGATAAATAATAAAACTATATTTAGAGGTGTAATATGTTTGACAAATTATCTTTTATAGAAGATCGTTTTGCCGAACTTGAGCATAAAATATC
>JAGBXL010000112.1 GCA_017629325.1 Clostridia bacterium
ACTGTAAAACCCGCCCTTTTTCATAAGCTCGTCGTGAGTTCCCTGTTCGCTTATTTTTCCGTCCTGAACAACTAAAATAACATCGGCATTTTGAATGGTTGAAAGCCTGTGGGCAATAACAAAACATGTTCTGCCTTTCATTAATTCTGCCATAGCCTCTTGAATTTTTATTTCTGTTCTTGAATCAACATTAGATGTTGCTTCATCTAAAATAAGCATCTCCGAATCGGCAAGCATAGCTCTTGCAATGGTTATAAGCTGTTTTTGACCTTTTGAGATATTAACTCCGTCGTCGGTTAAAACGGTGTTGTAGCCATCGGGGAGGCTCTCTATAAAGCTATGTATTCTAGCACTTTTAGCTGCCGAAACCACCTCGTCAAAGCTTGCATTTTCTCTTCCGTAGGCAATGTTTTCATAAATACTTCCGCCAAAGAGCCAGGTATCCTGAAGCACCATGGTATAGGCTTTTCTTAAGGATTTTCTTGTTATATCCCTTATATCTTTGTTATCAAGGGTGATTTGACCCGATGTAACATCATAAAACCGCATTAAAAGGTTTATAACAGTTGTTTTGCCTGCACCTGTTGGCCCCACTATTGCAATTGTTTTTCCGCTTAGGGCTTCAAACGACACACCCTTTAAAATGGTTTTATCTTCTGTGTAGCCAAAAACAACATCGTTAAAATTAACCTCGCCCTTTGAATTTTTAACTTCAAGAGCATTTACACTATCTTTCTTTTCGCTTTCTTCATCTAAAATTGCAAAAACTCTTTCTGCGGCGGAAAAAGCAGACTGCAATTCGCTTAAAATGTTTGCAAATTCATTTATCGGCCCTGCAAATTTTCTTGAATACTGCACAAACTGTGCCACGCCGCCAAGGGTAATAAAGAAAAGAGTTCCCTCTGGGGCAGTTCCCGTTTGGGAAAGCATATACAGTATTCCGCCAAGTATCATAACAAGTGATATCGAAAGGTTATTTATAAAATTAACCGTTGGTCCCATAGTGCAGCCGTAGTAGTCGGCTTTGTAGTAGGCGTCCATTGAATCGGTGTTGCGGATATTAAATCTCGATGCAATTTCTTCCTCTCTTTCATAAGCTGCAATTGTGCGGCAACCCGAAAGCATTTCTTCGGCATAGCCATTTAATTCACCAAGCTTTTTAGACCTCTTTTTAAAAAGCGGTCTTATTTTTTTGGAACGGTAGCGGGTGAATATAACCGAAGCGGGAACAGTTATAAGAAAAACTGCAATAAGAGGCTTTGAAATGTTCCACATAAAAATAAGTGAGCCAACAACTGTGTAGATGCTGGTCATTATCTGCACAAAATCGTGAGAAAGAGTGCTGTTTATAGTGTCGATATCATAAGAAATATGGCTTATAATTTCGCCTGTTGGGTGGGTATCGAAGTAGCCAACAGGAAGAGAGGTGAGCTTTTCAAAAAGCTGCTTTCTCATTGTGAAAACTATCCTCTGGCTCATAAAAATCATAAGGCTTGCAAGAATATATGATAAAACTGCCGAAAGTGCGTAGCACAAAAGCATTTTACCCACATTTGTCCAAACCACATCAAAATTCACTCCACCCAAATTAGCAATTGCATCAATTGCCTCGCCCGAAAAACGCGGGCCCAGAAGCGCCAGCTGATTTGAAAAAAGAGTCATTAAAATTGCAGGTATAAAAAGATACCACAAATTTAAAACATAAGTAAAAAGTCTTAATAAAATTCCTCTTTTGCCTTTTTTGATATTGGGTTTCTTACTCAACAAAAGCACCCCCCATCTGAGAGTCGCTTATTTCTTTGTATTCAGGGCAATTTTCCATAAGAAATTCGTGTGTGCCCATGCCGATTACGCAGCCGTCTTCTAAAACAATTATAAGGGTGCAGTCTTTAACAGAGCTAACCCTTTGTGCAACGCTTATAAGGGTTGTGCCTAAGAGGGTTTCTTTTAATGCACCCCTGAGTGCAGCATCTGTTTTATAATCAAGGGCAGACGAACTGTCGTCGAGAATGAGTATATCAGGGTTTCCTGCAATTGCTCTTGAAATTAAAAGCCTTTGTTTTTGCCCGCCCGATATATTTGTGCCGTGAGATGAAAGAATATGCCCATATCCATCGGCAAAGCCCTCTATAAAGTCATCTGCCTGGGCAATTTTTGCAGCCGTTTTTATTTTATCAAAGGGTATTTTTCTTCCAAAATCAATGTTTTCCTCAATTGTGCCTGCATATAGAAAATCCTTTTGCATAGCCGAGCCGAACATAGAGTAAAAGTCCTTTTTATCTATGGTGCGAATATCTTTGCCATTTATATATATGTTTCCGCTATTAACATCGTAAAATCTTAAAAGAAGCTTTATAAGGGTGGATTTTCCCGAGCCTGTTGCACCTATAACCCCTAACGATTCACCCTTTTTAAGCGAAAAGCTTATGTTATCTATATTATTTTTCTTTCCTGCATACGAAAAGCACACCTTATCAAAAACAATGTGGGCATCGGTTTTTATAGCAGGAAAATCTTTTTCATTTTGTGTTTTTATTTCCTCGGGAGCATTTAAAACTTCGGAAATACGCCTTGCCGAAGCCGAACATTTTGTATACATAACAAACATACGGGTAACAGCCATCATAGCCATTGTAATTTGAGTGAAATACTGCATAAAGGCAATAATTGTTTCAGGCTCCGATTTTCCTTTGAAAGCAAAAATTGCACCAAGCGATATAACTGCAACGCTGCCGCCGTTCATAAATATAGTCATTAAAGGGTGAACACTGCCCATTATAATTCCCGCTTTTGCTTCCGACCTTGAAAGGCTGCGGTTAACATTATCGTAGCGGCGGTGTTCGTAGTCTGTTTTGGAAAGAGCTTTTATAACTCTTATTCCCTGGGAATCCTCCCTTACAACTCTTATCATTGAGTCAACAGCTTTTTGAACATTTTCGTAAAGAGGCACACCCTTTTTCCTCACAAAATAAACCGTTGCAAAAATAAGGGGCAGAATTGCCGTCATAACAAGAGATAATCTGAAATCCATTATCATTGTTATTAAAATTCCGCCAGCTAAAAGAATAGGTGCTCTAACGCCCATTCTTTGCATCATATTTACAAAGCCGTGCACATGGTAGGTGTCGGTTGTGATTCTTGATTCCAAAGAGGGAATAGTGAATTTATCGGTTTGTGCCGCGGAAAGACGCAAGGTTTTAATAAAAAGGTCTTTTCGCATACTTTCGGCAAAATTTTTAGAAACCTTTGCCGCCATTCTGTTTGCAATAATGTTAAACACACATGAAAAAAGAGCACAAACAATCATAAGTGAGCCCCATAAGACTATTTCATTCATGGTAAAGTTTTTAACATTTGCAAGAATATGGCTTAATATGTAGGGAATAAAAAGCTCAATAACAGTGCCGAGAACTTTTATTCCAAAGCCCAGAGTCATTTTAGAATAAAAGGGCTTTAAATACTTAAGAAGAGTTTTCACATATTCCACCTCCTGAGTAAAAAACTACAATAAAATTGTAACATATATATATGATATGTGTCAAACAGTAAAACACAAAAAAGACTGAACGCTTGATTTCGTTCAGTCTTTTAAAAATCATATAAATTTTTATTCACCCAAAGATTTCTTTTTTGATACTATAACCTTTTCATTGTAGCAGCTAAATGCATCTTCAATGAGTTCTTTTTTTGGCTTTGGTGTGATAAGCGATACAATAGGAACCAGTATAAGACCACCAAGCATAACAATAACACCGCAGTTAATTGGGGATTGCAGAATTAATGGAAAAGCAGGGCGGAAAAGCATGTTTAACATCATAACAACTGTTCCGAAAATAAAGCTTGCCCAAATAGAAATTTTGCTTGTTTTTTTCCAGTATAAGCCATAGAGGAAAGGAGCCAAAAATGCACCTGCAAGAGCCCCCCATGATATACCCATCATATCGGCAATGGCACTTAATTTATCTTTATTGATTGCTATGTATGCCGAAATTGCCACGAATACCACAATGAATATTCTCATTATAAGCACTTGTTTTTTCTCAGACATATTTTTAACAAGATGGTCTTTCACAAGGTCGAGGGTAAGAGTTGAGCTGGAAGCTAAAACAAGCGATGATAAGGTTGACATTGAAGCCGAGAAAACAAGAATAATAACAACTGCAATTAAAATGGGCGATAGGGTTTCGAGCATAACAGGGATAATATTATCGTAGCCGCCTATTGGAAGACCTGCAGTATCAACACCTATTTTATTTGCAAAGAGTCTGCCAAAGCCGCCTAAAAAGTAGCAGCCGCCGGCAACAACAATTGCAAAAATTGTTGAAATAATAGTGCCCTTGCTGATGTCTTTTTCGCTTTTTATTGCATAGAACTTCTGCACCATCTGCGGAAGTCCCCAGGTTCCAAGTGAGGTTAAAATAACAACAAATAAAAGGTTTAACGGCTCAGGGCCAAAGAACGAATTGAAAGCTCCGGGCATAGCACCTTCTTTTTCTATGCTTGCCAAACCATTTATAGCTTCAATAAATCCGCCCTGACCTTTTAAAACTGCCCAAATAATTGCCACTATGCCGCCAAGCATTATAATTCCCTGAATAAAATCGTTTATGGCAGTTGCCATGTATCCGCCTGCGGTAACATATATGCAGGTTAAAACCGCCATAATAATAACGCACCATGCATAGTCAATTCCGGGAAATGCCATGTCAAACAGACGGGAAAGACCGTTGTATAAAGAAGCGGTGTAGGGAATAAGAAAAATAAAAACAATAACAGATGCAGCAATTTTGAGTGCGGGGCTATCAAATCTTTTTCCAAAGAATTCGGGCATTGTTGCAGTTTTTAAATGCTGACTCATAAGACGGGTTCTTCTTCCTAATATAACCCACGCCATAAGAGAGCCGATAACTGCATTGCCTATGCCTATCCAGGTTGAAGCAATACCAAATCTCCAGCCAAACTGACCCGCGTATCCAACAAAAATTACCGCTGAAAAGTAAGATGTGCCATAAGCAAAAGCTGTGAGCCAGGGTCCTACCGACCTTCCGCCCAAAACAAAGCCGTTTACATCGGTTGAGTTTTTACGGCAATATATGCCGACACCTATTGTAACTGCAAAAAATACTACAAGTAAACTAATTGTCCATGCCATAAAGATCATCCCTTTCTTTTGGTAAAATTTTTTAAATACACTTATCGAGCGGCTTTAATGGCATAAAAAAACCGCCCTCAATCTGAGGACGGGTAAAATTTATCCGTGGTACCACCTCAATTTACTGCTGCCTCGCGGCAAACAGCCTTTAAAAGTACGCCTGCAAAAAGCGTTTATACTCCGGTGCTGTAACGGGCACTCCCGCCGCAGCCTACTTGCCAAAAGGTTTCGGTGCGAAGCTCTCGGAATGTATTCAGTTTGTGCCGCCGTCTGCCTTGCACCACCCGACATCTCTCTTAGTAGCGGTTAACAAACCTACTTGTTTCCGGTCATAGCCTTTAATTGATGTATTTACTTGTTAAAAGGGATTATAGCACCGCAAAAATCATTTGTCAAGAAATTTTAAAAATTTAATAAAAAAGCCTATATTTTCTTGACATAACACGGGTTTTGTTATAAAGTTTTAATAGAAACATATATAAATTTATAGGAGGCGATTTTTTTGAAGAAAACAATCTTTACAGGCAGTGCAACAGCACTTGTTACTCCCATAAATGATAAAGGCGTGGATTTTGATTCATTAAAAAATTTAGTGGAATTTCAAATTGAAAATGGCACCGATGCCCTTGTTATCTGCGGAACAACCGGTGAGGCACCAACTTTAGAGGATAGCGAGCATTTAGATTCCATAGAGTGTGCAGTTTCGGCAGCTGCGGGCAGAATTCCCGTTATTGCAGGAACAGGAAGCAACAACACCGACCACGCCATAATGATGAACAAAGAGGCTGCAAAAAGAGGGGCAGATGCACTGCTTTGGGTTACACCATATTATAACAAAACCACACAGCGAGGCTTAATAAAACACTATGAGGCACTGGCTGCATCAACCGACCTGCCTGCCATACTCTATAATGTTCCCTCAAGAACAGGTGTAGATATTAAGCCCGAAACGGTTGAGCATTTATCGGGCATAGAAAATATTGTTGCTATTAAAGAAGCCTCGGGCGACGCGGCAAGAAGCGGTGATATTTTATCCCGCTGCGGCGACAGAATAGATGTTTATTCGGGGAATGACGATATAATAGTTCCCCTAATGAGCATAGGTGCAAAGGGAGTTATATCTGTTCTTTCAAATATAATTCCAAAAGAAACTCATGATTTATGCTCGCTTTGTCTTGAGGGCGATTTTAAAAAGGCGGGGCAGATGCAGATAAAGTATTTTAATCTTATTAAAGCACTTTTTAGTGAGGTAAACCCAATCCCCGTTAAAACAGCTTTAAATCTCATGGGCAAAAATGCAGGTAAATTAAGGCTTCCCCTTTATGAAATGGAAGAAAAAAATCTTGAATTTTTAAAAGCAGAAATGAAAAAATTAAATTTAATATAAGATAGTGTTTAAAAAACAATAGAAAACCGAGGATTTTAATCCATCGGTTTTCTATTGTTTTTTACTTTATAGGAAACTGCGTTCCTATAAAGTAAAAATTTTTATTATATTGCCGTGCAAAATTTTTGAAAAGCTTTGCTTTTCAAAATGCACATGGCTTAAGAAAAGCGATATCGCTCCGCACTTCCGCCGTAGGCGGTGCGGCGAAGCCGCTTTTCTTGGGAAATAGGAAAAAAAGATTCAGAATGGACAAAGCGAACCCCAAGCGAGAAATTTTCTCGCTTGGGGTGATAACCCGAAGCTGTACAAAGGTACTGCGAGTGGTGAGCTTTGTTCATAGCAAAAAGGCATATAATTGGAGAAAAATATCTTCTTGAAGATATTTTTCAACCTAATTTTATAAAATTATTAGTTTTAAATGTAACTATAATTTTTTTGCGTAATCCTGCCTTTTTGCGTTCTGGACTTTTTTTACATTTCCTTTTCAAGTACGGTATCAAATTCATATATTTCCCTATAACTTTGTAGCTCGTCTTCGTTTTGGGGCGGAACAGTTATAAGACCAGTACACTCTGTGGAAGATGCGGCATCGAATTTGTCATATTCTTTATCAATTGCATTTCTTTTATCAAAATTCATAGTTTATCCCTCCGTAAAAATAGTATTTACTTAGGGGGAAATATTATCTTTGAAAAAAATGTTAATTAAAATTCGTCAAAATTCATTTTGGTAACTTTTCTTTTGTATATAAGTGCATTTATCTTTGCTCCTGCAAGAATTATCATGCTTATCATATATATCCAAACTATCATACAAACAAAGCCTGCAAGTGAGCCATATATAATTTCATATTGCGGAAAATTATTAACATAAAGAGCAAAAAGCATAGAAGCCAAATACCAGGCAACCGTTGTGAAAAGAGCACCCGGAATAACCTCTCTTATTTTAAGCTTGGCCGTTGGCAAGGCTTTATAAAGGGCGGAAATAACAAGAGCAATAAACACAAAAATTGCAAAATATCTTGAAATATTCCACAAAAATATAATTTCTCTGCCCGGTTTATAAACCATAATGGCTGTTGTTATAAGCCTGCCAAAAATAATAAGCCCAAAGCTTGCTATTATTGAAACAAAAATCAAAATGGCAAATACGAATGCAATTATTCGCGATTTCCAAAAGCCTCTTGTGCCTTCCTGCTTATAAAATCTTAAAAGCCCTTTTTGGGCAGTTAAAATAAAGCCCGACATAGTTGTTATGGAAAGTGCAGCTGTAATAGCGATAACCGCCGTGCTTTCGCCGTGGCTTCTAAGCATATTAACCAGCAGAATTTCCATCTTGTGAGGAAGAAGTGCCAGAACTTTATACATTATATCGGTATAATAAAGGCTTATTGCCGAGCTTGCGGTAAACACCATTATAACCATTGGAAAAAGGCTCGATAAAAGATAAAAGCTTATTTCTGCAGAAAGCCCGAAAAAATCGCCGTCTAAAAAATCAGCGGTGAATTTTTTTATGTTTTCGTAAATTTTTGAAATTCGGGGATTCATATTCAATATCCCTTTCTGTTTTTGATTGATAATATTATACAATAAACAAAGATAAATTACTATATGTAATATGTTGTTAGAAATAACCAAAAATTAAATCAAATATATGTTCAAAAAGTATATACATTTAGGCTCTGAAATGTGCTATAATTACCTTGGTATATTATGTTGCAGCGTGCATTTTCACATATTACAAAAAGGACAGGTAAAATCAAATGGATAAAAAACAAAAAAACATAAAATCACAAAAAAGCTCCAAAAAGCCAAAGGCAAAAGTTTCTGCCGAAAAAAACCGCGGAAAAACTGCGGTTAATTTTGAGCTTTTATCGGTGTGCCTTGTAGGGCTTTGCATATACCTTTTAATATGTATATTCAGCGGAGGCTCATCGGGCGGAGTTGTGGGCAGATGGATATATAATTTTTTAACAGGGCTTATGGGCACCTGTGCCTATATTCTGCCTCTTATGACTATTGCTCTTTTTATTTACGCAATATTCTTTGCCCAGAGGGATAAAATAAAAACCAAATTCATTCTTTCATATTGCCTGCTCTATAATATAGGCGGAATTCTGCAAATGACCTTTGCTCATGATGTTCCTGCAAACCAGTGGTTTGCAAAGGGTATGTCGGGCGAAATAAGCGGAGGATTTTTAGGCGGAATTCTTACAACTCTTCTTCGCTGCCTTGGTGATGCAGGGGCATATATTATTTTATACTGTGCTTTAATTGTGTTTACTCTAATTGTTTTCAATATATCTCTTGCCGATATTGCAAGAGTTTTCAAATCAATATTTGTAGCTGCTGTAAAAGAAGAGAAGAAAGAAGCTCCAAAGGGCAGGGGCGGGGTTGTGGTAACTCCCGATATAGATAATCCACCTGTGCCAAAAGCAGAAGATATTGTTATAAATATTCCCGAAGAAGATCCAAGAGATATTCCTGACCCTGAAATAAGACTCTATGACGATGTAACCTCAGGTCCCGAAGACGAAGAGCCCTCCGAAGAGGAAAAAGAGGCAAAAAGGCTCTCGGGCGAGGAAACCGAAACAATGACAAGGGAAATTAAGGAAGAAATAGAAGGTTCGAGCGAGGGCAAAAGCAGAATTATTGAATATACCTACCCCGATATTGAGCTTCTTGCCAAACCTCAGCAAAGCGGAATGAGTGCCAATGTTCAGGAAGAACTGATGACAAATGCCCGCCAGCTTATAGAAACCCTAAGAAGCTTTAAGGTTGATGCCAAGGTTGTTGAAATAAGCCAGGGCCCCACCATCACCCGCTACGAAATTGAGCCTGCAGAAGGCGTTAGAGTAAGCCAGATAACAGGGCTTTCAAAGGATATCGGTTTAAAATTTAAGGCCGAAAAGGGCGTTATGGTAGCTCCTGTTCCCGGAAAATCCACAATAGGCATTGAAATAGAAAATAAAGACCCAAGCGTTGTAACTCTCCGCGAGGTTATAGAATCCGAGGAATTTAAAAACCATAAATCCAAGCTTGCAGTGGCACTTGGTAAAGATGTAAGCGGCAAGCCTATAATAATGGACCTTGCAAAAATGCCCCACCTTCTTATTGCAGGTGCAACAGGTGCAGGTAAATCTGTTTGTATAAACACTCTTATTATAAGCCTTATGTATAAAGCTGATCCAAATGAGGTTAAGCTTGTTATGATAGATCCCAAACAGGTTGAATTGGGTGTTTACAACGGAATTCCGCATCTTTTAATTCCTGTTGTTAAAGATGCTAAAAAAGCAACGGGTGCTCTTTCCTGGGCAGTTCAGGAAATGACGGAGAGATACAGCATTTTTGAGAAAAATAATGTAAGAAACATAAAGGGCTACAACGAGCTTATGGAGAAAAATGGTACGCCCGAAAATAAAATGGCTTCAATAGTTATTATCATCGACGAGTTTGCCGATTTAATGATGGTAGCCCCTGCCGATGTTGAAAACTATGTGTGCCGAATTGCACAGCTTGCCCGTGCGGCAGGTATGCACCTTGTTATTGCTACCCAAAGACCCGTTGTAAAATTTATAACAGGTAATATCAAAGCAAACGTTCCAAGCCGTATTTCATTTATGGTTGCCTCTGTAAGAGATTCGCAAACCATTTTAGATATGGGCGGTGCCGAAAAACTTATAGGAAAAGGCGATATGCTCTATATGCCTGTTGGTGAAACAAGCCCCTCGCGTATGCAGTGTGCCTTTGTTTCCGATGATGACGTTAAATCGGTTGTTGAATCGGTAACAAACGGTGTTGAGGCTGTGTATGACCCAAATGTTATAGAACAGCTAGAAAAAGACGAAGGCGAATATCAGCCCGACGGTGAAGACCCCGGCGATGCTGATCCCCTTCTTCCCGATGCAATAGATATGGCAATAACAAGCGGTCAGATTTCAACCTCACTTCTTCAAAGAAGATTCCGCATCGGCTACAACCGTGCAGGCTCTATAATCGACCAGATGGAAGCAAGAGGCATAATAAGCGGACTCGACGGCAACAAACCCCGTCAGGTTTTAATAACAAGAGAGCAATATAACGAAATGCTGATGCAATAAATGCAAGAGAAGAGATAAGAGAGAATAGTGAAGAGAAATGGTGCAAATCCGCAAGCGGATTTGAATTTATAAAACAAATTATGTAAACTTTTTGGCAGGGGCTTGCTCCTGCCGAAAAATATTACAGATATTCATTCTATATATGGAGTTTTTCTATGAAACAGCCTGAATTTCTTCCCATATCAAAATCAGATATGGAAAAACTCAATTTAAAAGATTTAGATTTTGTTTATGTGTGCGGTGATGCCTATGTTGACCACCCCTCTTTTGGTCATGCCATAATTTCAAGAGTTTTATGGGAAAATGGCTATACTGTTGGAATAATATCGCAGCCAAGTTGGAAAACACCAAACGATATCACGCGGCTCGGAAAACCCCGCCTTGCAGTTTTGGTTTCTGCAGGAAACATATATTCTATGGTAAATCACTACACAGTGAATAAGAAAAAACGCTCCGCCGATTCCTATTCTCCTGGTGGGAAAGCAGGAATGCGGCCCGATAGGGCAACTATTGTTTATTGCAATTTAATAAGACAAGCCTATAAAGATGTTCCAATAATAATAGGCGGAATAGAAGCAAGCCTTCGCCGCTTTGCTCATTATGACTATTGGGATAATAAGGTACGCCGAAGCATTCTTTTTGATTCAAAGGCAGACTGCCTTTCCTACGGTATGGGCGAAAAATCAATTGTTGCCCTTGCCAATAGTCTTTCTAAAGGTGAAACCTTAGGCGATACTCTTATAGACGGTTGCTGCTATATAAAAAAAGATTTGGAAGGGCTTAATGATTATATTACCATTCCTTCTTTTGAAGAGGTAACAGACGATAAGCCCCTTTATGCCAAAGCAACAAAAATACAATACGAAAATCAGGATAGCGTGGTAGCTAAAACCCTTGTTCAAAAACACGGCGACAGATACCTTGTTGCCGCAAAACCAATGGCACCTCTTGAAACAGATGAGCTTGATTGGGTTTATGAGCTTCCATATAGCTTTCGCCCTCACCCGATATACGATAAAGACGGCGGTGTGCCTGCAATAGAAGAAATAAAATTTTCAATAACAAATAACCGCGGCTGCTTTGGTGAGTGCAATTTTTGTGCTCTTACCTTTCATCAGGGACGCTCTGTTAGATGCCGCAGCACCGAATCGGTGGTTAAAGAAGCAATCCGCATGACAAAGGACCCCGATTTTAAAGGCTATATTCACGATATAGGCGGCCCCACAGCAAACTTTACAAACCCCTCCTGCCAAAAGCAGTTAAAAATGGGCACCTGCACAAAAAGAAAGTGCCTTTACCCCGATGTTTGCAAAAATATAAATGCCGACCATTCAAAATATCTTAAAACACTTCGTGCAGTAAGAAAAATAAAGGGCATAAAAAAGGTGTTTATTCGCTCAGGGCTTCGCTATGATTATCTTCTTGCCGATAAAAACGATGCCTTTTTAAAAGAGCTTTGCAAATACCATGTAAGCGGTCAGCTCCGTGTTGCACCCGAGCATATTTCAGATAGCGTTTTATCCTTAATGGGTAAGCCGCCTGCAAAGGTTTATAACCGCTTTGTTGAAAAATTTAATTATGAGAGTCAAAGGCTTGGCTTAAAGCAATACACCGTTCCATATTTAATGAGCTCCCACCCGGGAAGCACCTTAAATGATGCAATAGAACTGGCACTGTATATAAAAAAACATCACATAAGTGCCGAGCAGGTGCAGGATTTTTACCCCACACCATTTACGGTTTCAACCTGTATGTACCACACAGGACTCAATCCTCTTACCATGGAAAAGGTGTATGTGCCAAAAACCATGGAAGAAAAGCAGATGCAAAGAGCCCTTCTTCAGCCAAACGACCCCAAAAATCATTCTCTTATTATAAAGGCTCTGCAAAAAACGGGCAGGCAGGATTTAATAGGCTTTGAAGCCTCGTGCCTCGTAAGACCAAGATTATTACAAAAGGAAAAACCCGTATCTAAAGACGGAGAAAATAAAAAAACACTTAAAAAGCGAAAGGAAGTTAATAAAAATGAGTTATCAGATTTTAGACGGAAAAAGAGTATCTCAAAAGGTAAAGGACCAGCTCAAAATAAAAGTGGAAAGCCTAAAAGCAAAAGGCGTTAATGCAGGCCTTGCAGTTGTTATTGTTGGCGACGACCCCGCATCAAGAGTATATGTAAACAACAAGAAAAAAGCCTGCGAGTATTGCGGCATATATTCCGAGGAATATGCCCTTGGAGCCGAAACCACCCAGGAAGAACTTTTATGCCTTGTTGATAAGCTCAATAAAAAAGAAGATATCCACGGTATTTTAGTTCAGCTTCCTCTTCCCAAACACATAAACGAAGAAACCATTTTAAATGCCATCGATCCCAAAAAAGATGTTGACGCTTTCCACCCTGTAAACGTTGGAAAAATAATGATAGGCAATTTCGATTTTCTTCCCTGCACACCTGCGGGCGTAATGGAGCTTTTAGACGATGCCGGAATTGAACTTGAGGGCAAAAACTGCGTTGTTATAGGCAGAAGCAATATAGTTGGAAAACCCCAGGCTATGCTTTTACTTCATAAAAATGCCACAGTAACAATCTGCCATTCAAAAACCAAAAACTTAAAAGAAGTTTGCCGCGAGGCAGATGTTTTGGTTGTTGCAGTTGGCAGAGCAAAAATGGTTGACGAAAGCTACATTAAAGAAGGTGCGGTTGTTGTTGATGTTGGCATGGACCGCGACGAAAATGGCAAGCTTTGCGGCGATGTGGATTTTGAATCGGCATGCAAAAAAGCATCGTGGATAACTCCCGTTCCGGGCGGAGTTGGTCCTATGACTATTGCAACACTTATGAAGAATGCAGTTACCGCTGCAGAGAATACAATTAGATAAGAGTGAATAGTGAAGAGTGAATAGAAATGGTTGAAATCCGCTCCTCTTGGGCGGATTTCTTCATTTTCTTTTCTCTCTTCTCTTTTATCTATTCACTTTTACATTGGTTTTCTTTTCCCATTCTGTGTGCCTTTTATATATTATTACTATTGAAAAATGGCACTTTTTGTGATATACTGTAAATGATTTTATATAAATATAATATAATGTTGATTTTATCTTCAAAAATCTTGTAAATTCACTAAACCGAAAGGGTGTTTAATATGAAAAAAGTTGGTATTATAATGGGTTCCGACAGCGACCTTCCTGTTGTTGAAAAAGCCATTAACACATTAAAAGAATACGGTGTTCCCTATGAAGTGCATGTATATTCAGCACACAGAACTCCTGTTCCTGCAGCAGAGTTTTCCAAAAACGCAAGAGCAAACGGCTTTGGTGCAATAATAGCTGCAGCAGGTATGGCGGCTCACCTTGCAGGTGCTATTGCCGCAAACACAACTCTCCCCGTTATAGGAATCCCTGTTAAATCTGCTTGTTTAGACGGAATGGACGCACTTTTATCAACAGTGCAGATGCCATCGGGTATCCCTGTTGCAACAGTTGCAATTAACGGTGCCGCAACTGCCGCACTCATTGCCATTCAGATTCTTGCAGTAGAAGATAAAGAGCTTGCCGGTAAGCTTGACGATGCAAGAGCAAAAGCTGCTGCAGCTGTTCTCGAAAAAAACAAGGCAGTAGAAGAAAAATACAACTAATCTTTAATTAAAACAACATTTAACAATAAAACATTAAAGGAGAAAACCAAATGGGTGGATTTTTTGGTGCAGCAAGTAAACATGATGCTGTGTCCGATGTGTTTTTCGGAACAGACTATCATTCACATCTTGGAACAAAAAGAGGCGGTATGGCAGCTTACGATACCGAGATTGGCCTCCAGCGAGATATTCACAATATTGAAAACTCACCGTTTAGAACAAAATTTGATCATATCCTCGAAGAAATGAAGGGCGTTTCGGCAATCGGTTGCATAAGCGACACCGATCCCCAGCCCCTTTTAATCCGTTCGCAGCTTGGCACTTATGCTATATGTGTTGTTGGTATTATAAATAATGCTGAAAGCTTAATAAAAGAGCACCTTTTAAAAAGCGGCGACCATTTCGATGCCATGACGGGAGGCAAGGTTAATTCAACCGAGCTTGCCGCAGCCCTTATAAATCAAAAAGATAATTTTGCCGACGGTATAAAATTTCTTCACTCTGTTATAGATGGCTCTATGTCGCTTCTTATATTAAAAAACAATGGCTCAATTATTGCAGCGAGAGATAGCCTCGGCAGAACACCAATCCACATAGGCAAAAGCGATAGCGGCTATTGTGCTTCTTTTGAATCTTTTGCCTGCCAGAAGGTTGGTTATGAATTAGAAAGAGAGCTTGGCCCCGGCGAGATAGTTGAGTTTTCGGCAGATAGCATAACCCAGCTTGCCGCTCCCGGCAAAGAAATGAAGGTTTGTGCATTCCTCTGGACCTACTACGGCTACCCAAATTCAATATATGAGGGCATAAATGTTGAGGTTATGCGTAACCGCAACGGTGCTATAATCGCACAAAATGATATGGCGTGTAAAAATGCCGAGGGAATAGATTATGTAAGCGGTGTTCCCGATTCGGGCACACCTCATGCAATAGGCTATGCCAATGAGAGCAAAATTCCATTTGCAAGGCCCTTTATAAAATACACACCAACCTGGGCAAGAAGCTTCACACCGCCCAAACAGTCCGACAGGGCACACATTGCAAAAATGAAGCAGCTTCCCGTTCACGATTTAATTGTAGATAAAAAGCTTCTCTTTGTAGATGATTCTATTGTAAGAGGAACACAGCTCAAGGAAACAGTAGATTTTCTTTATACTAACGGTGCCAAAGAGGTGCACATGCGTAGTGCATGTCCGCCAATAATGTATAGCTGCAAATATTTAAACTTTACCCGTGCCACAAGCGAGATGGAATTAATTGCCAGAAAGGTTATAGTTGAGCTTGAAGGTGAGGAAGGTTTAAAATATATTGATGAATACAGCGACGGCAGCACTCAAAGAGGAAAGAAATTAAGAAAAGCTATTTGTGAAAAACTCAATTTCACCTCATTGGAATTCCAGTCAATAGAGGGCACAATAAAAGCCATAGGCATTGAGCCATGCAAGCTTTGCACATATTGCTGGAACGGAAAAGAATAAGCACTCTGAGCCCGCACATGAAAGCGTGCATAATTTGATTATCATTCGTTCACGCGATCAAAATACATTAATTTGCTAAAAAATAAATAATCACTATGTTTGGAGGAAAAAACTATGAACAACAGCTTCAGCGAAAGCTATAAAGCAGCAGGTGTAGATATCACCGCCGGCTACGATGCCGTAAAACTTATGAAAAAACATATTGCCCGCACCCTTACCCCCGGTGCTATGTCTGATATAGGCGGCTTCGGCGGACTTTTCGTTCCCGAAATGGCAGGAATAAAAGAACCCGTTCTTGTTAGCGGAACCGACGGTGTTGGAACAAAGCTTAAAATTGCATTTTTAATGGACAAGCACGATACAGTTGGTATAGACTGTGTTGCAATGTGTGTTAACGATGTTATCTGCTGCGGTGCAAAACCACTTTTCTTCCTTGATTATATTGCATGCGGAAAAAATGTTCCTGAAAAAATTGCTGCAATAGTATCTGGTGTTGCTGAGGGCTGCGTTCAGGCAGGTGCTGCACTCATTGGCGGTGAAACTGCCGAAATGCCCGGTTTTTACCCAATTGATGAATACGACCTTGCAGGCTTTGCAGTTGGTATGGTAGATAAATCTAAAGTGTTTGACAACACAACTGTTTGTGAGGGTGATGTTATAATTGCTATTCCTTCATCAGGTATCCATTCAAACGGTTATTCACTCGTTCGTAAGGTATTTGATGTTGAAAATGCCGATCTTAATGTTTATAGCGATGAGCTTGGCAAAACAATAGGCGAAGAGCTTTTAACACCAACCAAAATTTATGTTAAAGACCTTTTTGCCATAGGCGATGTTGCAAACATCAAAGCAGTTTCTCACATAACAGGCGGCGGC
>JAGBXL010000113.1 GCA_017629325.1 Clostridia bacterium
ACTCCTCCTTTATTTTATTATAACATATGTTACTTTTATTTTAAAGTTATGAGTATTTTCTACTTTTAGTATTTTAATATCTTTTCTTTTAAGTATTTTCGTTTGAAAGATTTTTCATTGTCTATATCTATAAGTGTTTTAAGGTCTGTCGGTCTTTTGGTAAACATTAATTTCCATGCGTAAAAAGGTTTAACACAATTTACAATATGGTGCATATCGCCGCATTTAACACATTTAGAGTGATAGTAGTTGTATTTATATTTGAGTTCGTAGTTCCTGTATCTGAATTTTGTGTATTTATTAAGACAGCGTCTGCATATATAAAGCTTTGTCAGCTCTTTATTTGCAAGCAACAAGAAATCCTCCCTTTTTTATAGTATAAATACCCAATTAACCAATATTTTATTTTAAATTCTGGCAAAAGTCAATATAGCCTAAGATTTTTTGGTAGATATGCTTCATTTTAGACGATTTAATTGGTGAAAACAACAAAAATAATATTGACATAAAAATAAACTTATTATATAATAAAATGGTTAAAATGTGGGTATTTCTGCGTTTTGATAAGGTTTAAAAGCATAGTTTTTGCACTGCTGCAAAAAATTGTGAATACATAAGGCTTTGAAATTACTAGTGTCAGGAGGCATTATTATGTATAATAAGGTTGATTCTAACCTCAACTTTGTTGAGAGAGAAAAACAAACCGAAAAATTCTGGAGAGATAATAATATCTTCCAGAAAAGTATTGATGCAAGAAAGATGGGGGAAACCTACACCTTCTACGACGGTCCGCCAACTGCAAACGGCAAGCCGCATATTGGTCATGTGTTAACACGAGTTATAAAAGATATGATTCCCCGTTACCGCACAATGAAAGGCTATAAGGTTCTTCGTAAGGCAGGGTGGGATACCCATGGTCTGCCTGTTGAACTCGAAGTTGAAAAGCTTTTAGGCCTCGACGGTAAGGAGCAGATAGAAAAATACGGTCTTGACCCATTTATAACAAAATGTAAAGAAAGCGTATGGAAATATAAAGGTATGTGGGAGGATTTCTCGGGCACAGTTGGTTTCTGGGCAGATATGGACGATCCTTATGTTACATACCACAACGAATTTATTGAATCAGAGTGGTGGGCGTTAAAAAAGATTTGGGAAAAAGGATTACTTTATAAGGGCCACAAAATTGTTCCTTATTGCCCAAGATGCGGAACACCTCTTTCAAGCCACGAGGTTGCCCAGGGCTATAAAGACGTTAAAGAAAAATCTGCAATTGCAAAATTCCGCGTTAAAGGCAGCGAAAATGAATTCTTCCTTGCCTGGACAACTACCCCCTGGACACTTCCTTCAAACGTTGCTCTTTGTGTTAACCCCGACGAGAAATATGTTAAAATCAAAACCGAAAAAGAAACCTATATTTTGGCTGAAGCTCTTGTTTCATCGGTTATAACAGAAGAATATGAGCTTATTGAAAGCTATATTGGTAAAGATTTAGAATACAAAGAATACGAGCCTCTATTTGATTTTGCTAATCCTGATAAAAAAGCATACTACATTGTTTGCGACGGATATGTAACTCTTACCGACGGTACAGGTATTGTTCATATTGCTCCTGCATTTGGTGAAGACGATGCCAATGTTGGCAGAAAATATGATCTTCCCTTTGTTCAGCTTGTAGATGCAAAGGGTCAGATGACAAAAGAAACTCCATGGGCAGGAATGTTTTGTAAAGATGCCGACAAAGAAGTGTTTATCGACCTTGATAAAAGAAATCTTCTTTTTGCCGCCCTTCCTTTTGAGCATTCGTATCCTTTCTGCTGGAGATGTGATACTCCCCTTATATATTATGCCAGAGATAGCTGGTTTATTAAAATGACTGCGGTTAAAGACGACCTTATCCGCAACAACAACACTATAAACTGGATTCCCGAAAGCATTGGTAAGGGCCGCTTTGGTGATTGGCTCAAAAATGTTCAGGATTGGGGCGTAAGCCGAGACAGATATTGGGGAACTCCTCTTAATATATGGGAATGTTCCTGCGGCAAGCGTCATTCAATAGGATCAATTGCAGAACTTAAAGAAATGAGCTCAAATTGCCCCGACGATATTGAGCTTCACAGACCATATATAGATGCAGTAACCATTAAATGCCCAGAGTGTAGCGGAGAAATGCACAGAGTTTCAGAGGTTATCGACTGCTGGTTCGATTCAGGTGCAATGCCATTTGCACAGTGGCACTATCCTTTTGAAAACGAAGATATTTTTAAAGATAACTTCCCTGCAAACTTTATTAGTGAAGCAGTTGACCAGACAAGAGGCTGGTTCTATTCGCTACTTGCAATTTCAACTCTTATCTTTAATGAAGCACCCTATAAAAATGTTATTGTTTTAGGTCATGTTCAAGATGAAAATGGCCAGAAAATGTCTAAATCAAAAGGCAATGCGGTTGACCCGTTCGATGCTTTGGAAGAACACGGTGCCGATGCAATAAGATGGTATTTCTATTCAAATTCTGCTCCATGGCTTCCAAATCGTTTCCACAAGGGTGCTGTTACCGAAGGTCAGCGTAAATTTATGGGCACACTCTGGAACACTTATGCGTTCTTTGTGCTCTATGCAAATATAGATAATTTTGATGCAACCAAATATGAGCTTGATTATTCATCATTAAGTGTTCTTGATAAATGGATGCTTTCAAAATTAAATACTCTTGTTAAAACAGTAGACGAAAATCTTGAAAACTACAAAATTACAGAAACTGCAAGAGTTATGCAGGATTTTGTTGATGAGCTTTCCAACTGGTATGTAAGAAGAAGCCGTGAAAGATTCTGGGTAAAGGGTATGCCTCAGGATAAGATAAATGCTTATATGACTCTTTACACAACTCTTGTAACCTTAGCAAAGGTAGCTGCTCCCATGATTCCATTTATGGCAGAAGATATATACCGTAACCTTGTTTGCTCAATAGATAAAAATGCACCCGAAAGTGTTCACCTTTGTGATTTCCCTGTTTTTGATGAAAGCAAAATAGATAGCGAGCTTGAAAAACACATGGAAGAAGTTTTAGCTTGCGTTGTTCTTGGCCGTGCATGCAGAAATGGTGCAAACATTAAAAACCGTCAGCCAATAGGCAAGATGTATGTTAAAGCAGATTTTACTCTCGATAAATTCTATACCGATATTATTGCGGAAGAATTAAATGTTAAAGAGGTTGAATTTGCTTCCGATGTTAAAGCTTGCACAACATATAGCTTTAAACCCCAGCTTAAAACAGTTGGTCCAAAATATGGCAAGTTCTTAGGCGGAATAAGAGAATACCTTGCAAATGTAGATGGCAACGCCGCTATGGACGAATTAGATTTAAATGGCTGCCTTAAATTTGAAATTCAGGCAAACACCATTGAACTTACAAAAGATGACCTCTTAATTGAATCTGCACAGGTTGAAGGCTTTGCTTCCGAAAGTGATTTTGGTATTACTGTTGTTCTTGAAACAACTCTTTCCGATGAACTTATTGAAGAAGGCTTTGTAAGAGAAATCATATCTAAAATCCAGACAATGCGTAAAGATAGCGGATTTGAAGTTATGGACCGCATTAAAGTTTATACATTAGGTAACGAAAAAATCGCAGCTATAATGACTAAAAATGCAGAGCTTATAAAAGACGAAGTTTTAGCAGATGAAATTAATATTTGTGATTTTGAAAGCTATAAAGAATGGAACATCAATGGTGAAAAAGTAAACCTTGGTGTTGAAAAAGTAAACTAGTATGGAATGTAAAAATAGTCCAGACCGCAAAAGGATAAACCTTTTGCTATGAACAAAGCTCACCACTCGACGTACCTTTGTACGCCTTCGGGTTATCACCCCAAGCGAGAAATTATCTCGCTTGGGGTTCGCTTTGTCCATTCTGAATCAATTTTTCCTATTCCATAAAAAAATAACTGTGATTTTTCTAAATCACAGTTATTTTTATTGTTTATTTATAACAGTTCCTTATTATTTAGTTATCAAAATACAAAAGTTTATATGCTGGAACATCAAGAGCTTTTGCTATTTTAAAAAGTGTATCGAGGGAAATAGATTTATATATGTTTGGAGCTTCTATTTGCCCTATAAAAGATACTGCACAATTCAGTATTTCAGCAAGCTCCTCTTGTGTTAATGATTTTAATTTTCGGTAATAAGATATTTTTAATCCTATTTTTATATAATCATCTTTGAATTCTGCATTCATTTTTATCACCCATTATTATTCTAATATCTTGACACAGAAATAAAAATAAGATATATTTATAATAATTGTTATCGTATAAATAATAAATATTCTAAAATAATGTATAGGTGAATTATAAGATGCTATCAAGATTAGTTTTAAAGAGTACATCAGGTGTATTTGATGAGGAAACTCGTTGGTACGAGCTTGACGGTATTTCCATTATGGTCTGCATATCTTACGGATTTCTTTTTATGGAAAATGTCAATAAGAAAATCGAAAATAAAAATGTTATTTCAGTATGCTTTAGCAACGAAAATAAGCCAATTTCACATGAGATAATTACCTTGTGTTTGAAGTTTTTTGGATTTGATTTCAAAAAAGAGATGTATGTTAAATGTATTCCTTTTATGGATTATGATGATATGCTAAAGATTGATTGCTATTGCTTTGAACAGTTATTGGAAAAAAGCAAATAAAAATGTGGGTGAAATTTTTCACCCACATTTTGCGTTTCGGAGCATTTTTACATTCCCATTTACTTATGCTTCTAAAGCTTCTAAAAGTCTTACCATTCTTTCAATCATAGCAAAGGCTTCTCTTCTTGTAACAAGGTTTTCGCCTGCAAATGAACCGTCCTGATAGCCTTTTACAACACCGAGTGTTTTTGCACATTCAACATATTTTGCATACCAGTCATTTTCTGTGATATCAGTAAAGCTTGTAGAATTAAAGCCCTGAGTGCTTGCATTTATTGAACGAACAATAATTGTTGCCATTTCTGCTCTGTTTACTTCACCTGCTCCTCTAACTGTGCCATCGGTATAGCCGTTTATAATGCCTTTATCCATAGCAGTTTTGAAATAGCCTTTAGCCCAGTCGGAAACAGAAGAACTATCTGCGGCTTCAATAGCTGCATCTTCTGATACCTTAAATTTTCTTGCAACAACCATCATCTTTGCAACTTCTTCTCTTGTTACATTGCCGTCGGGACGGATAGTACCAATGGTATCACCCGATACAATGCCTTTTTTAACAAGATTTAAAATTGAATCGTATGCCCAGTCATCAGAAGCTAAATCTGAAAAATTAAGAGCCATATCTTCTGTTGTATCTTGTGCATCGGAAGTAATGATTTCATCAGCATCGGAAGCGGCAACATCTTCAGCATCAGATGCTATGCTTTCGTCGGCATCTGATGTAATAACTTCATCTGCATCAGAGGTGATAACCTCTTCAGCATCGGAAGTAATGGCTTCTTCGGCACCAGATGTGATAACTTCTTCAGCCCCTGATGTAACAGTAGCTTCAACTGCTTTACCCTCGGAAACAGCGGCTTCGTTTGTTTGGGCAGTTGCACTCATTCCTGCAAGCATAAGCACGCACAGTGCAAGTGCAATAAACTTTTTTAAACTAAATTTCATTTTTACATACCTCTCTTTTGTTAAGATAGTGATATTATATACCCTATCTTTATAAATTTCAATAAAAAAGTGCAAAAAACAAAAATTTGTTTTCTGCACCATTTAATTTATTGTTCTTTAGAAACTTTAATGTTTTTGATTTTATTATATTTAACAGAGTGAAGAGCTATTGCAAGAATGCAGTAAAGAACATTTGCTGCCCACAGACCATATATAATATGAGTTGTTTTTAAAAGGTTGGCAAGCTTCATAGCAGCACTACTAATTTTAAGGCCTGATTCTGTTTCTTTATAAAGAAAGGGAAGCCCTGTTACACCCGGATTTAAAAGAAAATAGTAGCCAACTGTCATAACCAAGCCGAATATTGCATATTCCCAAAGCCATTTTTCTTTTTTAACAATTGCATAAGCTCCAACTGCAACGGTTAAAGCTGCATAAACCAGAGTAACAATTGTTAAAAAAGTTTCTGATTTTAAATAGTGGGTTTTAACTATACTTTGTGCATATAAAAGAACAAAGAAGGATATTATAGCCACCGATGTTGAGGTAAGGGTGATATTTGCTTCCTGTTCGAGATGTTTTTTCTTGTCTGTTTTTGTTAAGTTGTTCATGGGTAAACTCCATTCCTGCAAGGGAAAGCCCTGCATAATTTATGTTTAAAATCTACCAGTCGCCAATTTCATACATTATCGCCGAAATACAAGCTAGCGGCGCGGTTTCTGTTCGCATTATTCTTGGACCGAGTGTGAGGATTTGAAAGCCGCTTTGGCGGGCTAAAGAAATCTCTTCTTCGTCAAAACCGCCCTCAGGCCCAATAAAAACTGCTATGGTTTTTGAATTTTTATTTTCTTTAAGAATATCTTTTAATTTATTTTTGTTTTCTGCTTCATAGGGCAGAAGCTTTAAATCGTTTTCTTGGGCATGCAAAAGAGCTTCTTTAAAGCTTAAAACCTCTGAAACCTCGGGCACAACAGCTCTTTGGCACTGTTTTGATGCCTCTTGGGCTATTCTTTGCATACGAACCTTCTTTTTTTCTTTATCTTTAATAACTGCAACCGAGCGTTTCATTGCAACGGGAACAATTTTAAAAGCACCAAGCTCAACGCATTTTTGAATAACACTTTC
>JAGBXL010000114.1 GCA_017629325.1 Clostridia bacterium
ACCTGTCTGTGTGGTAAAAACTTCACCTTCTGCACCAACGATATCGCCTATATCAAGCTTTTTAAAGCGATTATATTCTTCTTCGCCGAAGATATCTTTCTTAACAAAAACCTGAATCTGACCTTCCATATCGGCAACGTGCAAAAATCCAACCTTGCCCATACCTCTTTTAGACATTATTCTACCTGCAACAACAACATTTTCGCCGTCGAGGTTTGATATTTTTGCCATTATTTTTTCAGGTTCCTCGGAGCCGCGTTTGGTAATTTCACGCTCCTCTTCGGTATAGTTATCTTTTATCTGTGAAGAAGTATGGCTTCTGTCGAATTTAGTGATTTCAAAAGGATCCATACCATTTTGCTGAAGCTCTGCAAGCTTTTCGCGGCGAACTTTTAATATTTCGTTAAGTTCAAGCTCGGGAGCATTGTTTTGTGTTTCCTGATTACTCATTCGCGATTTCCTCCTTGGATATTTTTTAAAAACTTATCATTTGCTGATTTCAACTATTTTAAGTTCAAATGAACCGCCCGGTGTTTCAACTGTAACAACATCGCCCTTCTTTTTGCCAAGAAGTGCCATACCTATTGGAGATTCATCAGAAATTTTATTTGCATCGGGGTCTGCTTCGGTTGTGCCAACGATGGTGTAGGTTTCTTCTTCTTCCATATCAACATCGTAAACAGTAACCTTAGATAAAATGCTTACTGTGTCTGTGCCAACTGCGTTAACATCAACAACCTGAGCATTTTTTATCATTTCTTCAAGCTCGCCTATTCTTTTTTCCATTGCTGCCTGAGCATCTTTTGCAGCGTCATACTCTGCATTTTCCGAAAGATCACCAAAGCCGCGGGCTATTTTGATTTTTTCTGCAATGTCTTTTCTGCCGGTAACCTTTAAGTATTCAAGCTCTTTTTCAAGCTTTTCAAATCCTTCGGGTGTAAGTATAATTGGTTTTGCCATAATTTTTACCTATCTTTCTGACCGCTTTTAAATATTTTCCTCTGCCGGCGGACTCGGCTTAAAATGTAATGGCAAGGATGACAAACAAATAAATAAATGCCAAGGCTAGCTCAGCATAACTTTATACATTATACATATAAAGACAAAAAATGTCAAGTGGTGAATAGAGTTATAACTTCTATATCTCTCTTCTTCCCTCAATTGCTTTTGCCAATGTAACCTGGTCGGCATATTCCAGATCGCCGCCAACGGGAATACCATAGGCTATGCGGGTTATTTTTATGCCAAAGGGTTTTAAAAGCCTTGAAATATACATCGATGTGGCATCGCCCTCAACATTGGGGCTTATTGCCATTATTATTTCTTTAACACTCTCATCGGCTGCACGCTCTAGAAGTTCTTTTATTTTTATGTCTTCAGGGCCTATCCCGTCCATTGGCGAAATGCAGCCGTGGAGTACATGATATGTGCCACTAAATTCTCCTGTTTTTTCAAGAGCTATAACATCTTTTGGCTGCTCCACCACACAGATAATTGATTTATCTCTTTTAGAAGAAGAGCATATTTCGCATATTTCCTGCTCGGTTGTGTTCTGACAAATTTTGCAGTAGCATATTTTTTCTTTGGCATCTAAAATTATTTTTGTCATATCATTTGCTTCTTCATCTGTCATAGACAACACATAATATGCCATTCTTACTGCACTTTTATTACCCACACCGGGCATTTTTCTAAAAACATCTATAAGCTTCTGGAAGCTTTTGGTGTATAGCATAAGATTTACCTCATTTTATGATTATACTTTAATTATTATTCCAGAATATTTCCCTCACCATCGAAAAGAGGAAGCTTTTCAAGGAAAATAATATCATCTCTATTAGCTGCTGCACCTTCGGCAAGAACTGCCATTTTGCCAACAATATTGCCCCCTGCATTTTTAACTAAATGCTCTATTGCCTCTAAAGAATCGCCTGTGCTTATAACATCATCAACAATAAGCACCCTTTTTCCTTTTAAGGCATTTGCATCGTCTTCGCCAAGACAAAGGTTCTGGGTGTGCTTGGTTGTTATTGAATTAACCTGGGTTGTAACAATATTTTTCATATATACTTTTGGGGCCTTTCTGGCAATAACATAATTGCTGTCGCCCGCCTGTGATGCCATTTCATAAATAAGAGGAATACTCTTACTTTCAGCAGTTACCATAATATCATATTCGGGAGCCTTTTTTAAAAGCTCTCTTGCAGCGGCCTTTGTCATTTCAACATCGCCAAAAATAATAAATGCCGCTATGTATAAATTATCGTTTACCTTAAAAAGCTCTAAATCTCTTTTGCAGCCTGCTATTTCCATTGAATAAAATTTTTCCATAATTATTCCTCTTTCTGTTTGTGCATTTGTGTTTACACTAAATAACATAAACACATACACTATTATTTTACAACGAATTTTTAAAATATTCAAGTGTTTAAAAGTATTTTTTCCTTTACACATTCAAACAAAAATGATATTATATTTTTATAGCAAACAAAAATATAGGAGATATTTAAAATGATAGAAGTTAAAAAATGCGATTCACTTGAAGGCTTGGAGGATTTCGGCTTTGACCTCTACCCCAACGCCGTTATTATGGCAGCTAAAGATAAAGACGAGATCCTGGGTGCAGGGCAGATTATAGTCTGCAACGGCTATTCCATTTTGGGAAAAATTGCAGTTAAAAAAGAATATGAAGGCATGATGCTTGAATTTTCAATTGCAAAATCCCTCTTAAACATGGCAGATTTGGGCGGAATAAGATATATAGTTTCCGATATGGAAGACGAAAGCCTTGCAAAAAGATTAAGAATGGAAAAATTTTTGCCCGAAAGCAAGCCCGATGCACCAAAAATTTGCGAAAGGTATAAATACTTTTTAGATTTAGACGGATATTTTACATCACATTGTTGAATTAGCCAAAAATAAGCTGCAGAATTTATACATAGTTTACATAATACTTAATTTTTGACAACTTTGTATTTACACCAACAACAGCCTTATGCTATAATGCAGGGTATGTAAAAACGATGTTTTTACATACCCTTAAATTATGCAGAGAATAGGAAAAAATGTTTCAGAATGGACAAAGCGAACCCAAAGCAAGACAAATTCTTGCTTTGGGTGATAACCCGACGCTGTACAAAAGTACTGCGAGTGGTGAGCTTTGTTCATAGCAAAAAACATACAAAAAAAGAAAAATATCTTTATTGATATTTTTCTTCCTACTAAAAGCAAAAACTGTAATTCTTTAGCAAATATTTACTTTGCCTTATTACCGTTTTTTGCGTTCTGGACTTTTTTTACATTCTCTTTTAGGAGATGAAAAAATGAAAATAGGTTTCATAGGTGCCGGCAATATGGGCGGAGCCATTATTGGCGGAATGATAAAAAGCAGTAACTTTGCAAAAGAAGATATTTTGGTTTTCGATAAAATTATATCAGACGATATTAAAAATATGGGAGTTAATATTGTGGACTTAGAAACTCTCACCCAAAAATCCGACTGCATTGTTCTTGCTGTTAAGCCTTCCTCTATGGAAGATGTTTTAAATGAAATTAAAGAAATAAATGGCTTTAATAAAAAGCTCTTTATATCTATTGCTGCCGGCTTTACTCTTTGGAGTATTGAAAGAATAATGGGTGATGTTAGAGCAATAAGAGTTATGCCCAATATCTGCCTTAAAGCTTTAGAGGGTATGACAGTTATTTCAGCAAATGAAAATGCTCTTGATACTGACCTTGCCCTAGCCGAAAAAATATTTGGCTCATGCGGAAAAACCGCAGTAGTTAAAGAAGGTCTTATAGATGCCTGCACCGCAATTAACGGAAGTGGACCGGCTTATGTGTTTATGTTTATGGAAGCTCTTGCCGATGCCGCAGTTAAACACGGCATAGACCGCGAAACTGCATATCTTTTGGCAGGACAAACAGTTCTTGGAAGTGCTAAACTTATGATGGACACCTCCATTCACCCCGGCATATTAAAGGATTTGGTTTGTTCCCCCGGCGGCACAACAATAGAAGCCGTCTCCACGCTTGAAACAAAGGGCTTTAGAGACGCAGTTATTTCCGCAGTTGATGCCTGTGCAAAAAAGGCACAGAAAATGGCAAAAGAAAATTAACATACTAAGGCATCTTAATTTCTTATACATTAAAAAAACCTCACCTGCATATCATTTTGTAGGGTGAGGCTATGAACTTTTTTAAAACATACATAAAAAATCACAAACTTATTTTTGCAATATCATTTATATTATGGCTCTGTGCCTCGTTTTTTGGAATATATCTTGCATTTTGTGCCGAGAAACACACGGCAGAAAATGTAGCCGGGTATATTTCAAGTCTTTCAAGTGCCCAAAAAAGCTTTGGAGCCATATTTAAAAATGGTGTTTTAACAAATTTTAAATACTGCCTTTTTTTAGGTATTTCATCTTCGTTTTATATTTTGTTTCCCGCTACACTTTTTCTTATTTGTTTTAAGGGCTTTTCTTCGGGCTTCACATCTATGTTTCTTATAAGGCTTTTTGGCATAAATGGGGTGGGAGCAAGTTTTGCCTCTATTGTTTTTCCACTAATGTTATCTCTGATGCCGATTTTTATTATGTTTACACACTGCTTAGAACATCAAATCGGTTTATTTAAAAAAAGAAAAAAGCTTTCGTCAAAAGAAAGAAGCGAAATGCTTCTGCACCACATTTTAAAAATATTCATTATATTTGTTTTTCTTTGCGTGGTGAGCCTTTTAGAAGCGTTTCTTTCACCAATTTGTATGAAGCTTTTAAATTAGATGATTTTTTACGAAAGAAGATTGTTATGAACAAACTTATTATTGAAGAATTTGAAAAATATTTAATAAGTGAAAAGAATGTTTCGGAAAATACGGTTTCAGCTTATAAAAGAGATATAAGCCGTTTCGCCGCCTTTTTGGATAAGGAAAATGCTGATATTATATCGGCAACAAGAAACCATATATTAAGCTACATACTCTCTATGCAAGATGAAGGTAGAGCAAACACATCGGTTATGCGAAGTATTGCATCAATTAAATCTCTTTACGGATTTCTCGCTTCAAAAAATGCCATAACCAAAAACCCTGCCTCAAATATTGCACCGCCAAAAAAGGAACAGAAAGAGCCACAGTTTTTATCGAGAGAAGAAATTGAAAACTTTTTGGAAAGCCCCGATTTATCTACCGTAAGAGGCTTAAGAGATAAAGCCATTTTTGAAATTATGTATGCCTCAGGGCTAAAGGTCAGCGAAATTATTTCTCTATCTCTTGCCGATATAGATACCGACCTTAACTACATTCGCTGCTCAAAAGGAAAAAACATACGAATTGTTCCGCTTGGTAAACCCGCCATAAATGCCGCCAAAAGCTATATAGGTGTTGCAAGACCTATGATGGCAAACAAAAACGAAACAAAGCTTTTTGTAAGCTGCAGCAGCGGCACGGCTATGTCCCGCCAGGGTTTATGGAAGCTTATTAAGGAATATGCCAAAAAAGCAGGAATAAGAGAAACCATAACACCCCACACATTAAGGCATTCCTTTGCAGTTCACCTTTTGGAAAACGGTGCAGACCTTGTTTCTATTCAGGAAATGCTTGGGCATAAAGATGCTTCCACCACCCAGATGTATGCAAGAATGTTTCACGGCAGATTAAGAGAAGTGTATAATAAAGCACACCCAAGAGCATAAAAGGTAATAGGTAATAAGGAATAGTGAATATGTAATGTAAAAATCCGCCCTTATGGGCGGATTTCTTTATTTTATATTTGTAAGGTAAAACTCAGAATCTATATATTCTATTGTATATGTCCACTTAAAGTTTTTAACTTCCCTTTCACCGTTTGCACTTATAACAGTTTCGCTTTCTTTTACCTCTGCCTGCCACACGGTATCGAGAGTTTTATTGAGCGACACCAATTCAAAGGAATTAAATTCTTCTTTAATCCCCTGTGAAACGCATTTTTCAACCAAGCTTTTCTGGTCGGCATACATTTTTGAATCCTTATATATATAAGGCAACACAAGGTCAAAATTATTTTCGTTTATTGCCTTTACCATTGCATCGCAATAAAGCCTTAAAAGGTCTTCGGCATCATGCTCAGAAAGAACGATGGTTGTTTTTTCTTTTTTCTCTATTTTCTCTTTTATTTCTTTTAAACGCTCTATGCTTTCTTTACTGAGGGCATCTTCATCTAAAATTTCTATTGCTGCCTTTGCCCCGCTTATGTTGTCTTCGTTAAAAAAGTTTTCAACGCTTTCAAAAATTTCGTAGTTAGATTCAAAGCGTGCAATTTCATCGCTTAAATACTGAATGTCTTCGGCTATTGCATAATCTTCGTATTCTTTGGGAATTTTATCAAAAAATCTCGATGCAGATTCAAAGTTGTAGTCATCAAGCTTTCGAAGAGCCATATTGTAGTTATAAAGAATTTTATATAGTGTTTGGGCTTCTTTATTATCTGAAGTTTCCATAAGCTCTTTATATATTTTTTCGGCATCTTCATAATTGCCCGATTTTAAATACTTTTCACCCTTTAGCATAAGAGATTGGGTGCTTGCAGCCTTTTTGTTTTGTTCTTCTTTTATCTTTATATCGGAACTAACATTATTTATAGCAATAATAAGCCCAACTATAATAACAAAAATAAGACAAAGCAAAATGTAAAGTGCTTTTTGAGGCACTTCCCTTTTGTTTGGAGCTTTGCCGCCAGTTTTTTTAAAATCAAAATAATTTTTTTGTGGTTTTTCGGCAATATCTTCTCTGTTTATTCTGCTTGTTTTTTGTTTATCGTAGGGGTTTAGCTGATAGGTTTGGTCAAGCTCTAAAACCGCACCGCAGTTTGAGCATACCTTCCCGTCAGCTTTGCTTTTGCAAACAGGGCAGTAATTCATATTGTCTGCCTCCTTTAACCGATAAATTGGTTTTTGATTTATCTTAACACATTGTCTATTGTAGCGGCAGATTCAAGCATCGCTGTTTTGCCGTCGGTATTTATAATAGTTATGCTGGAATCAACATTTTTAACACAAGCATAGCCATCGGCATAAAATTCCGATGCATCAAGATATTTTGCTTCTATTATCTCATTTCCCTCGGTGTCTATATATCCCCAGAGCCCGTCTTTTTTAACAGGAGCCAAGCCCATAGAGAAGTTTTTGGCATTTTCATATATTGGTTTTACAATGTACTCTCCGTTTTTATCTATAAAGCCGTATTTGCCGTCGCCCCTCTGGGCAAAGGTTATACCCTCTATGCCGAATTTTCCGGCAGATTTAAAACGGGGATTTATTTTATATGCTCCTGTTATATCAATAAATCCATATTTGCCACCAACACCGACAAGGGCTAAATCGTTTTCAAAATAAAATCTTTCGTCAAACTGTGGGGTAATAACCATTTTTCCCTCTGTATCTATGAGTCCGTAGTCGCCGTATTGTTTAACAACTGCATAGCCGTTTTCAAAGTGGTAGGCTTCTTCATATTTAGGCTCAATAAGAGCTGTGCCGGTTTCGTCTATATAGCCCCATTTTCCGTCGGTTTTAACGGGTGCAAGCCCGTCTTTGCCAAAGGAGAGTGCCATATCATACTGCGGAGCAATTGTGTATTCACCGTCTTCACCTATATAGCCGTAGCTTCCGCTTACCGAAACTGCCGCCATACCATTTTCACCAAAACCATAGGCTGTGGCAAACTTAGGTTCAATAACATATTGAGCATTTGTGTCAACATAGCCCCATTTTCCATTTTCTTCAACGGCTATATATCCATTTTCGCCAAATTCTCCAACAGAATCAAATATTGGCTCACAAATAAGAGTGCCCACTTTATCGATAAAGCTAAATTTTCCGTCAATATAAATTGCGGCAACATCGCCGTGATAATCGCTTATATGAGTAAACTGGGGAACAATTGCAAAAAACGACGGGTCTTCAATATTCACATAGCCCCACTCACCCTTAGATGAAACACCAAGCATACCCGATGAGAAAAGAGTTTCTCCCTGGGGAATTGGGTTTTTATCTTTTTTAGGAATAATAAAGCTTACTGCAGCTACAATTACTGCAATAATTAAAACCACAGCCCCAATAAATTTTGCAAGCTTCTTTTTATTTATTTTATAATTTGACTTAACCTGTGCAGTTGCCTTAGCTTTAGGCTCTATACCCTCTGTTTTTTTATCTGTGATTTTTTCGTGTATCTGTGCTGTTATTGTTTTCTTTTTGGCTTCTTCTTTTGCGGCTTCTATATAAGGTGTGTTATCTTCACCGCAAAATGAACAAACCACGTCTTCGCCAAGCTCTCTTTTACAAACTCTGCAAAGCATTTTTATTCCTCCTTTGTATAAGCAGATGCATTATGCTTTTAATATCCGAATACTCCCTCAAGAGATTCATCAAAGCTTATCCAGTCATCTACATTATATATTTTATATTCATCATGACTTGTGCGGACTATAACCTCTTTAATGCCCGCGTTTATAACCATTCTTTTACACATAGAGCAGCATGTTGCATCAGCAACCAGCTCCTTTGTATCAAAAAACTTGCCCACAAGATATAGTGAGGCTCCTATCATCTGCTCCCTTTTGGCACTTATTATTGCATTAGCCTCCGCGTGAACAGAGCGGCACATTTCGTAGCGTTCGCCACGGGGAATATTTAATTTTTCTCTCATGCAGTATTTAAGGTCGATGCAGTTTTTTCTGCCTCTTGGTGCACCAACATAGCCCGACGATATAATTTCATCGTTTTTAACGATTATTGCACCGTAGTTTCTTCTAAGGCAGGTTCCTCTTTCAAGAACTGTTTCGGCTATGTCAAGATAATAATTGTGCTTATCGCGTCTTTGGTAGCTTGTTTCCATATTTTTATCCTCTCTCACTTTATATTGAGCAGCTGACGAGCGTTTTCTCTTGTTATATCGGTAATCTCTGCTGCACCAAGAGTTCTTGCTATTTCGTCAACTCTTTCATTTAGGGTTAAAAGCTTAATATTTGTGCGGGTTCTTCCGTCTTCAACTGTCTTTTCTATAAGGTAGTGATTGTGGGCAAGGGCTGCAATCTGCGGAAGGTGAGTTATGCAAAGAACTAAATTATCCTTTGCCATTTCCTTTAACTTTTCGCCTATTTTCTGTGCAGCAGCTCCGCTTACGCCCGTGTCTATTTCATCGAAAACCGAGGTTTCAATGGGGTCGGAATTTTTTAAAACGGTTTTTATTGCAAGCATAATTCTTGAAAGCTCGCCGCCCGATGCAATTTTAGATAAGGGCTTTTCTTCTTCACCAACATTTGTGCAAACTGTAAATTCCATTTCGTCGCAGCCATTTGGCTTAAAGCTTTCGGTTTCACAAAATTTTGCCGAGAACTTAACCTTTTCCATATTTAAATCGCAAAGCTCTGCCATTATTTTTTCGCAAAGAGTTTTTGCATATTTTTTTCTAAGGTCTCTTAAACCGTCTGCCTTTTGGCTTAATATCTTTTTGTTTTTATTAAGTTCTTCTTTATATAAAGAGAGCTTTTCATCGCTTGTTTCAATTTCGTTTAGCTCTTTTAATGCGTTTTGGTGGAATTGCAAAATTTCTTCAATGGTTTTTCCATATTTTCTCTTTAATGTAGCTATAAGGTCGAGCCTTTCTTCAATTTGGTCGGCTTCTTCACCATTGTAGCTTAGGTTTTCATTTATCGTGCGTAAATCTCTTGCTTTATCGCTTATAACGGCTGCCGCATCTGAGAGTGCATCATAAACCTCGTCTATTGCCTCATCGTAGCCCGATATTTTTTCTAAAAGAGAAATTGCTTCCGAAAGGGTGTCGTAGCTCGTTTTATTTTCACCGCCATAAATAGCGTCATAAGCTCTTTGGGTGTTTTCGCAAATTTTCTGGCTGTTATCAAGTATTGCTTTTCTTGCAAGGAGTGCTTCATCTTCGCCAATTTCAAGGCTGGCTTCATCAAGCTCTGCTATCTGGAATAAAAGCATATCTTTTCTGCGTAATTTTTCCTGGTCGTCGGTATCTATGGCAGATATTTTTTCGCTTAAATCTTTGCACTTTACAAAATATTCTTTGTATTCTGTTAAAGCCTTATATATTTCCTCTTTGCCAAAGCTATCTAAAAATGTTATATGGTTTTTGGGGCTTAAAAGGGCTGTGTTGTCGTGCTGACCGTGAATATTTATAAGCATTTCGCCCACTTCTTTTAGCATATTTATATTGGCAGGAATACCATTTATCCTAACTGTATTCTTTCCATCTTCGGAAATCTGGCGGGAAATAAAAATTTCTTCCTCCGCATCGCAGCCTAAAATATCTGCAATTTTTTGTGCGGTCTGGGTATCCACATCAAAAACACCGTCAACCCTTGCTTTTTCTTCGCCCGAGCGAATAATTGTTTTTGAACCTCTGTCGCCTTTTAAAAGACCTATTGCATCTATGATAATAGACTTACCCGCACCCGTTTCACCGGTGAGAACACTCAGGCCCTTAAAAAAATCTATATTAAGTTCTTCAATTACAGCAACATTTTTTATATAGAGCTGTTTTAACATAATATCAACCTCTATTGAATGTACTTTGAAAGCTTATTGCAAAATTGCTTTGCACCCTTTTCATTTCTTACAACAACCATGATTGTGTCATCACCGCAGATTGTGCCAAGAATTTCTTCCCAAACAAAAGAATCAAGAGCATAGCCAACCGCCTGTGCCGCACCCGACATTGTTTTTAAAACAACTATATTCTGGGCATAGTCAACACTTGTGAGGCAATGCTGCAAAATATTTTCAAGCTTATCGCCTATGCTTATGTCTTTTTCTTTTGAAGGAGCATATTTATATGTGCCGTCGGGCAAAAGCACCTTCATAACTCTTAATTCCTGCAAATCTCTTGAAACAGTTGCCTGGGTAACATCAAAGCCTGCTTCAATAAGAAGCTTTGTCATTCCCGACTGTGTGGATACATTATTGTTTTTTATAAGTTCAAGAATTTTTTCGTGTCTTTCAGATTTTATCATTATGTTTACTCCTATCCCTGAAGCTTTAAATTCAAAATATCATAAAAGCTTCTGTTTAAAAGTCTTACAAGTCCGAGTTTTCTTTCGGAGCCTTTTATTTTTATAACATCGCCCTCGCAAAGCCTTATGCCCTCTTTACCATCGGCAGTGAGCATAGCTTTATCATCAAAGGTAGATTTAAAATCTATTTGTATTTCTGCACTGCCCGGCACAATAACCGGCTTTGAACTCATTGTGTGGGGGCAAACAGGCGTTATAACGCACACCTCTAATGACGGGTCTACAACAGGCCCTCCCGCACTCATAGAATAAGCGGTGCTGCCTGTGGGAGTGGCAACAACAAGCCCATCACCCTGATAGGTGGCAAGGTTATCGCCGCTTACCTTTATATCAAAAGCAACCATTCGCTGATACGATGCTCTTGTAACAACAATATCATTAAGTGCAGTAAGAGTAAGGCATGAGCCGTCTTTTTTTTCAATAAGGGCATCTATCATAAATCTGCGGTCTATGTTGTAGGCACCCTCCATAAAGCTTTTTAAAGATTCTTCTATGTTTTTTTCTTCAACATCTGCCATAAAGCCTAAATGACCTAAGTTTATGCCCAAAAGAGGTACATCATAAAGGCTTGCCATATCGGCAGCCGATAAAAGCGTGCCATCTCCGCCTAAAACAACGGCAACATCTGCACTTTCATACATTTTATAAAGGTTATCTTCCGTGTAGTCGCCATCAAATAAGATATCGTATTTTTCAGATAAAATATCTGCAACTTTTTTCGTGTATGTGCCCTGTAAATCTTTTTTTCTGTTTGTTATTATTGCTGCAGTTGGCATAACTTCACCCCTTAATGTATAATCATATAAATTATACATCAAATTATGCATATTTGTCAAATATAAAAAGTAAACTTTGTATTATTATGTTGTTTCCCAAAAATAAAAATTTGTTGATTTTGGGAAGTGAGTGTGATATAGCTGATTGGCTAATGAATAAATAATAAACGAAGGGGCATAGAAAAATTCAAACTACTATTTTTTAACATGATGCAATACAAATGCAATGCATACATATATGACATTTTCATATATAATCGTATTGCAGAGGTGTTTATATGAAAAAATTTGAAATCCCGTCTATCCCGCCAACAACCAATAAGTGTATAAGATTTCCAAATGATATGATTAAAAATGTTGAAAAGGCAATTGAAGGTAAAAATTGCACCTTTACAGCTTTTGTTGTTGAAGCCGTTAAAGTTGCACTTGATACAATTGCAACAAGGTAATTACCGTGAAAAAATATTTTTTATTTACTATAATAATTATATTTTGTATTTTTAACACAGCATGCAGCACAAACACAAATGATAATATTTCGTTTGAAGCTGATTTGTCAGCATTGGAAGATACTCTGCATACACAAGATAATAACGAAGAAAACAGTGTCTTATTCCGCACAATAAGCGGAGAATGTTATCATAATAACGGGTGCAGATATTTAAAAAGCAAAGTGCCGCTTACTTATGAAGAAGCAATAAATACGGGCTTAAGACCATGCTCAATATGCAAGCCAGAATTTGAGGAAGATTAAAAATTTATATGGCGAAAAACAAAAATAAACCTATCACACGATAGGTTTATTTTTTATTACTTATTGTTAATTACATAGATTCTATAACTCTTACTTTGCATACTCCATCAATAGCTTCAAGCTCTTCTTTGATACCAGCAGGAATACTTGCCACATCAATAATGGTGTAGGCATA
>JAGBXL010000115.1 GCA_017629325.1 Clostridia bacterium
AAGAGCTTGAGCTGATTTCGGTTATGTTTGAGGGCGATACACTGCATATAACAAGAGGTAAAAACTTTTATTCAAAATGCAATCTTGACAATTCAAAAACATACAGAGACGAGCAAGAAAAAAACAAGCTATGTAAGGAGGGGTGAATATGAGCACACCAACACCGCAGCATTTAATTGAAAAGATTAAAGCATATAATCCCAATGTAAATGAAAATAAAATACTTGAAGCCTTTGAGCTTGCCAAAAGTGCTCACGAAAGCCAAAAGAGGAATTCGGGCACTCCTTATATTACACACCCCTTAGCAGTTGCTGAGATTGTGGCAGATATGAAGCTTGACGATGACTCTATTTGTGCGGCACTTCTCCACGACGTTGTGGAAGATACCGAATATACGAGCGAGGATATAAAAGAGAAATTCGGTGAGCAGGTTGCCCTTTTGGTTGACGGTGTTACAAAGCTTGAAAAAATTCAGTTTTCCTCAAAAGAAGAAAGAGATATGGAAAACTTAAGAAAAATGTTTTTGGCGATGGCATCGGATATAAGAGTTATTATTATTAAATTTGCAGACAGAGTTCATAATATGACAACTCTTATAAGCATGAGCGAAGAAAAACAAAGAGAAAAAGCAAGAGAAACACTAAGCGTTTTTGCTCCCCTTGCCCACAGGCTTGGTATGTATAAAATAAAATGGGAGCTTGAGGATTTATCTTTAAAATATATTGACCCTGTTGCTTTTAGGGAAATTGTTGAGGGGATAAGCCAGAAAAGGCAAGAAAGAGAAGCTTATATTGACATTATTAAAAGAGATATTAAAGAAAAGCTTTCAGAACTTGGAATAGAATGTTCTATTGACGGAAGGCCGAAACATTTTTACAGTATTTACAGAAAGATGTTTACCCAAAATAAAACCCTTGACCAGATTTATGACCTTTTTGCTGTTAGAATTATAACCGAAAGCGTTAGCGACTGTTACGCAGCTCTCGGTGCTGCACATGAATTATACAAGCCAATGCCCGGCAGATTTAAAGATTATATTGCAATGCCAAAGCCCAATATGTATCAATCACTTCATACAACAGTTATAGGGCAAGACGGTGTTCCTTTTGAAATTCAGATAAGAACAAGAGAAATGCACGAAATTGCTGAGAATGGGGTTTGTGCTCACTGGAAATACAAAGAAGGAAAAACTAATAAATCAAATGGAGAACTGGAGCAAAAATTCCAGTGGATAAAACAGCTTCTTGAAATACAGAAAGACTCAAGAGACGAAGAAGAATTTTTGCAGGCTCTGAGAATTGATTTATTTACAGACCAGGTATTTGTTTTCTCGCCTAAAGGTGATGTATTATCCTTCCCAGCCGGAGCTACACCTATTGACTTTGCTTTTAGTATTCACAGTGCAATTGGCTGCAAAATGCAAGGTGCAAGAATTAACGGGAAGATTGTAAACCTTGATTACCAGATGCAAAATGGCGATATTGTTGAAATTATAACATCATCGGCAATTCATGGACCAAGTAAAGACTGGCTAAAGATCGTTAAAACAAGCCAGGCAAGAAACAAAATTCACCAGTGGTTTAAAAAGGAGAACCGTGAGGAGAATATTGTAAAAGGCAAAGAAATGCTTGAAAAAGAGGTTAAGCGTCAGGGCTACGGAGCACTTAATCTTACCTCCGACGAGTATATAGAAATGCTTGTTAAAAGATATGGCTTTGCCTGCACGGAGGATTTATATTCCAACATAGGCTATGGCGGAATTCCGTTGGCAAATGTTATTGCCAAACTTAAAGATGAATACAAAAAACGAAATACCGACCCCGAACTTAAGCTTATGGAGGCAACAAGCCAGAATGCTGCCAAAAAGCCAAACAAGGCATCGGGAAATGGTATTATTGTTGAGGGAATAGACAATTGTCTTATAAGATATTCAAAATGCTGCAACCCTGTTCCCGGTGATAAAATTATTGGTTATATCACAAGAGGCAGAGGTGTTTCTATTCACAGGCAGGACTGCGTTAATGTTTCTGCCCTATATACCGATGACGAAGAAAAGAAACGCCTTATAGATGTTTTGTGGGAAGATACCAAGCAGGAACTATTTTTGGCACATCTTAAAATTGTTTGCAACGACAGAGCAGGGCTTTTGGTTGATGCGGCAAATGCAATGGCAGACTGCAAGGTTGCGGTTAAGGCTATAAACGCCCGCACTGTTAAAGACAATATGGCAATAATTGAAGCCAGTGTTGAAATTAAAGATACTGTTCAGCTTGATAATCTTATTAACAAATTAAAATCGGTGAAAGATATTATAGATGTTACACGTAATCATTAAAGGGGATTTTCTTAATGAATATAGAAAGGCTTGTGCTTGGCGGCTTAGGAACAAACTGCTATATTGTTTATAATGA
>JAGBXL010000116.1 GCA_017629325.1 Clostridia bacterium
ATGTTACACCATCTTTTTGTTATGTAGGGAATGGATTTATCCATTCCGCTTAAGCATATATTAGTTGAATGACGGAGCCTTGGGTTTTGCATCAAATCTGTCCTTGCCCGAAGGAGTGCTCATATCAAAATATTTAAGAGCATCGGAAGTTGTTCCAAAATCTTTGTTGGAGCCGGTATCTTTAACTTTTTCAAATGCTTCTCTGAAAAGGGCATTGTGTGCTTCTTCTCTGTTTAATAAAAAGTCAATTGTTTCTCTAACCTTTTTATCAGCAATTTGCCTATATAAATATTCATAAACAACCTTTGCTCTTTGCTCGGAAGCAATGTTTGAAAGTATATCTGCACATAAATCTCCGGTTACAGTAACATAGTCGGCAGTCCATGAATAACCCGATGAATTAATAAGCCCCGGGTTAAGCCCTAAAAGCACATGGCTTTGAATTTCACCTGCACCAACGGCGTCGTAGTTAACATCATGCCCATTTAAAAGATTTATAGTTTGTGAAACCATTTCCATGTGGCTTAATTCTTCCGCCGCAATATCCAAAAATAAATCCTTTATCTGCTGGTCTTTAATTCTAAAGCTTTGCGATATATACTGCATTGCTGCTTTTAATTCGCCGTTTCCTCCGCCTAGTTGTTCCTGCAGTAAAACTGCATACTGAGGGTTTGGTTTTTCAATTCCAACCGGATGAAAAAGCTGTTTTTCGTGCTTGAACATATAATCACCTTATCTTTAATTTTTAGTTTCAATTATATTATTTTCTTTTATGAAAAGTTAAAACGTTTAAAAAATTAACAGAAAAATCAAATCTTTCATATTAAATAACGCCAAAATCATCAAAATTCCTTAAAACACTTGAATTTTTGCACTATCTGAACTATAATACTATATATGGAAAAATTTTTATAAAAATTTATTATTTATAAGGAGCATGTCCAATGAAAAAAAGAGCACTAATCAGCGTTTCAGACAAAACCGGTGTTGTTGATTTCGCAAGAGAGCTTACAAATTTAGGCTTTGAAATCATCTCAACAGGCGGCACAAAAAAAGCAATTGCCGAGGCAGGTATAGATGTTATCGGTGTATCCGAAGTAACCGGATTTCCCGAGTGTCTTGATGGCAGAGTAAAAACTCTTCACCCCAAAATCCACGCAGGTGTTCTTGCTATAAGAGATAATAGCGAACATATGAAACAACTCGAAGAATTAGGTGTTGACACAATCGATGTTGTTGCAATAAACCTTTATCCTTTCAAGCAAACTATTTTAAAAGAGGGCACAGCTCTTGAAGAAGCAATCGAAAATATAGATATCGGCGGCCCCACAATGATAAGAGCTGCTGCAAAAAATAATCAGGACGTTGCAGTTATTGTTGACCCTGCCGACTATTCAAAAGTAATAGAAGAATTAAAAGCAAATGGTGAAGTAAGCCGCGATACCAAATTCCTTCTTGCATATAAGGTTTTTGAACACACTGCTCACTACGATACCTTAATTGCAACATATTTAAGAAAACAAATAGGCCTGGAGGGCTTCCCCGAAACCTTTACAATGACCTTTGAAAAGCTTCAGGATTTAAGATACGGCGAAAATCCACACCAGAGTGCTATGTATTATAAAGAAGTTACCAATGAAACAGGCATTTTAACAGCGGCAAAACAGCTTCACGGCAAAGAGCTTTCGTTTAATAATATTAACGATACAAACGGAGCCTTAGAGCTTCTTAAAGAATTCGATTGCCCTGCGGCAGTTGCAGTTAAGCATGCTAATCCCTGTGGTGTTGGTGTTTCGGAAAATATTTACGATGCTTATATGAAAGCGTATAATGCAGACCCCGTTTCAATTTTTGGAGGTATTGTTGCATTAAACCGCGAAGTAGATGCAAAAACAGCATCCGAACTTTCAAAAATCTTTTTAGAAATCATTATTGCTCCTTCATTTGCAGATGATGCTCTTGAAATCTTAAAAGCTAAAAAGAATATCCGTCTTCTCACACTCGAAGATATTTCAAAACCTGTATCCAAAGAAAGCATCCGCACCAATAAAGTATCAGGTGGTCTTCTCGTTCAAAGCTCCGATACAGAGCTTTATGATGAAGCAGACTTTGAATTTATAACAGATAAAAAACCCACCGAAAAAGAAATGCAGGACCTTAAATTTGCATGGAAAGTTGTTAAACACACAAAATCAAATGCCATTGTTCTTGCTAAAGACGATGCAACCGTTGGTGTTGGACCCGGACAGACCAACAGAATAACAGCCTTAGAGCTTGCCATAAACTATGGCGGAGAAAATGCAAAAGGTTCTGTAATGGCGTCAGATGCATTCTTCCCATTCTCTGATTGCGTAGAAGCTGCCCACAAAGCTGGTATCACAGCAATCATTCAGCCTGGCGGCTCAATAAGAGACCAGGAATCAATTGATGCCTGCAATAAATATGGAATTGCTATGGTGTTCACAAAGATGCGTCATTTCAAACACTAAAATTGGGAATGTAAAAAATGTCCAGAACGCAAAAAGGCGGTAATAATAGTAATTAAAAAAATATGTAGTTTTCAAATTTGTAAGAGCTACCTATATAGCTTGAAAAATATTTTTTCGAAATATTTTTCTTCAATAGTATGCCTTTTTGCTATAAATAAAGCTCACCACTCGCAGTACCTTTGTACAGCTTCGGGTTATCACCCCAAGCAAGAAATTATCTTGCTTGGGGTTCGCTTTATTCATTCTGAAACAGTTTTTCCTATTCCCGTAGAAAAGGTGATAATTTTGCAACAAAAAATAATAGACATTCACACTCACATCTGGCCCGAAAAGCTTGCACCAAGAGCAGTAAACCATGTTGGAGAGTATTATAGCTACGAAATGCACGGCAAAGGCACACTAAATGACCTTAAAGAGAGTGCGCTTGATGCAGGAGTAGAATATTTTGTTATTCATTCATCAGCCCCAAAAGCCTCACAGGTTGAAGATGTAAACACAAATGCTGCACTTAATATAACAGATAAAATAGCAGGTTTTGGCACTCTTCACCCCGAATATAATAATTTTGAAAAAGAAATTAACCGTATAGTTTCCCTTGGCTTAAAGGGGATAAAGCTCCACCCTGATTTTCAGTTTTTTAATATTGATGATAAACGTATGTATGAAGCCTATGAAATAATTTCGGCAAAAGGTCTTCCGGTTTTATTTCACATGGGTGATGTAAACTACGACTATTCATCTGCAAAACGATTAGCAAAACTAATGAGCGATTTTCCAAAGCTTATATGTATCGGTGCTCATCTTGGCGGTCATTTAAAATGGGACGAGGCAGAAGAGTTTTTAATAGGTAAAAACTTATATCTTGATTCATCAAGCACATCCCGCAGGCTTTCACCCAAAGAAATAAAGCGTCTTATCCGTCTTCACGGGGCAGATAAAATATTGTTTGGAACCGACTATCCCATAGAACGCCATAAAGAAGCCCTGGAAAACTTTTTCCGCCTTGGTTTATCCGACGATGAAAACGAAAAAATACTTTTTACAAATGCGTGGAATCTTGTATACAACAAATAAGTCAAAATATTTCTATAATACTATTGATTTTTTAAAACATAAAGGGTATAATATATTTAATGTGTTGAAAGGAGATAATGATTATGGCAGAAATAACAAAAGATACTATCATTATGGATGTGTTAAAAATTGATCAGGGCACAGCAGCTTTCTTTTATGAAATAGGAATGCACTGTCTCGGTTGTCCTTCCGCAAGCGGTGAAACAATCGAAGAAGCTTGTGCAGTTCATGGTGTTGATGCTGATGAACTCATTGAAAAAATTAACGATTTTATAAAAGATAAATAATTTTTTGATTTAATCTAAGTCAGTTTAAAACATACACCTTATCAAAAATGATAGGGTGTATTTTTGTTTGTTTTTAAAAAACAAACTTCTTTACAATGCAATCCTCTTTGTGATATAATGTATGTAATAATGGTTTTTTCGGAGGTATTCCCAATGGGTAAAATAAATATAATCTCAAAAGGCGGCAGCTTCAGCATATATAATAGTTTTGTAGATAAATTTATCAAGGAAGCAAACCCCTCATATATTAAAATTTATCTTTATATGATAAGGCATATCTCAGCGGGTAATTCTTTTTCTCTCACCAAAATAGCCTCCGATACAGGTCTTATAAAATCAGATGTTTTAACAGCTTTTAAATACTGGGCAGATTCTGGTGTTATAACATATAACAATAACCCCGAAAACATCGAAATCGGCATTAAAAATCTTGATGAATGTGATAATCATGAAGCTAAAGCATCTTTAATTCAATCCGAAGAAAATAAAGAAAGCGTTAATGAAAATACAATCGATAGGTTTTATCAGTCTAATGAATCCGTCTCTGCGGCATATAAAGCAAATGTTGTTGTTAAAGCTATTCACGATGACGAAAAGCTTGCACATCTTTTTTCCATTATTCAGCAGATGCTCAATAAAACCCTAAGTTCAAATGATTATAAAATAATATATAGCTTTATAGATTATCTCAAACTGCCCGAGCAGGTTGTTATCATACTTTTTGAATATTGCATCTCAATAAACAAAACAAATATGAGATACATAGAAAAAATTGCATATTCCTGGGCTGATAATGGAATTAACACAATAAAACTTGCCGAAGAATACATAAGCAGAAAAAATGAACAAAATAAACTTCAGGCATATTATAAAAGCAAATTCAAAATAAGCGGCAGAGAATTTACCGAAACAGAATTAAAGTTTCTGTCTTCCTGGGTATATGAGCTTAAAGCAAGCGAAGAAATTATTCTTGCAGCCTTCGAAAAAACTGTGTTAAACACAGGCAAAGTGTCTTTTAAATATATGGACACAATAATAAGAGGCGAAACCCAGTCTGCTGCCCAAAAGAGCAGCGAAAAATCAAAGTTTAAAAATTATCCGGCAAAATATGAAATCAGTGAAAAAGAAAAATCACGCCTTGAAAAAATGATGTCGGAATATGAGGATGGTGAATAAGCTTGACAACTATCTCAGATATACATAACCGCATTGTTGCCCACTATGGCACACTTACCCTGCAGCACGAAAAACAAAAAAGAGAACAAAAGGAATTTTTATATAAAAAATACCCCCGCATTGAGCAGATAGATAACGAAATTGCAATGCTTGCCGTAACATCTGCCCGCCGTATTCTGGAAGAAAAAATTTCTGCTAAAGAAGCCACCGAAAGTATGAATAAACTGGCTTTATCTTTAAAAAAAGAAAGAGAAGATATTTTAAGTCAAAACGGCGAAGCAGACGATAATATATCTTATGAATGTGAAATATGCAAAGACACAGGGCTTGTGGCAGACGGAGTAAAGTGCTCCTGCTATATAAATAAAATGAGAGAATATATAAGCCTTCCCGGTGAAAAAATCAACACAAATTCTACAGTTTTTAAAAATTTGGTTTTTGATAATTTTAATCTCTCATATTATCCCGACACAGTTGATGCAAACTGCGGCTTTGTTCCAAGAAAAATGATGAAAATGAACTATGCAAAATGCCTTAAATTTGCAAATGAATTTAATGGAGAGTGCAGCGAAAATATTCTTCTTTATGGTCCATCAGGTCTTGGCAAAACATTCTTGGCATCTGCAATTTATAATCGCGTTTGCGAAAGAGGATATTTTGCAATGTATAAATCCTCCTATAAGCTTTTTGAATTTCTCGAAGACTATAAATTTGGCAGATTAAATAAAGATGACTACTCTCTTGTGTATGACACAATCTACGACTGCGAGCTATTAATAATCGATGATTTTGGAACAGAGTTTATAACCTCTTACACACAGTCTGTGTTCTTTGACCTTTTAAACACAAGGCTCCTAAATGGAAAAAGCACAATTATAAGCACAAACCTTAATTTTGAAAAGATAAGAGAAATATATCAGGAAAGAGTAACATCAAGATTGCAAAACGAATTTACAGGACTATTTTTTTGCGGAAAGGATATTCGTTCATTAAAAAACGAATGATATAAGGATTTTAAAAATGCTGATAGCTGATAAATGGACAGACTATAATTTAATAGATGCCTCAGACGGACTAAAGCTTGAAAAATGGGGCGATTATTATCTCTCACGCCCCGACCCTCAGGCAATATGGTCGTATAAAAGCGAAAAAAATCTTTGGAATAATGCCCACGCAGAGTATCACCGCAGCAAATCGGGCGGCGGCTCTTGGGAATATAGAAAAAAACTTCCCGAAGCCTGGCAGGTTAAATACAGTGAATTAATATTTAATGTTAAACCAATGGGCTTTAAACACACAGGTCTTTTTCCCGAACAGGCAGTCAATTGGGATTTTATAATAGATAAAATTTCGTCTGCCCAAAGAGAAATAAAAGTTTTAAATCTTTTTGCCTATACTGGCGGAGCAACAGTTGCTTCAGCTTATGCAGGAGCAAAAACAGTTCATGTTGATGCTTCAAAGGGAATGGTTAACTGGGCAAAAGAAAATGCGGCGTCATCAGGTCTTTCTAATGCACCAATAAGATATATTGTTGACGACTGCGTAAAATTTGTAGAAAGAGAAATACGCCGCGGCAATAAATACGATGGCATCATAATGGACCCTCCAACCTATGGCAGAGGACCAAAAGGTGAACTTTGGAGATTTGAAGATGAGCTTTTTAATCTTGTTAAAAAATGCAATGAACTAATGAGCGATAATCCGCTTTTCTTCATTGTAAATTCCTACACCAGCGGAATATCTCATATAGTTGTTTCAAATGTACTTTCATATATAATCAAAAATTCCCATGGCGGAACAGTTACCTCCGATGAACTTGGTTTAAAAATGAGTTCAAATGGATTAGTTCTTCCTTGCGGATACACAACCAGATGGTTTAAATAAAATCATCAATTTGGAGGAATCAAATTGATTGAAGTTAAAAATCTTTCATATTTTTATGAAGCCGAAGAAGGCACACCCGAAAAAGTTCTCGATAATATAAACCTAAAAATTGAAGATGGCGAATTTGTTGCAGTTCTTGGGCACAATGGTTCGGGCAAATCAACCTTTGCCAAGCACCTTAATGCTATTTTGCAGCCAACCGATGGATATATATATATCGACGGGGTATCAACATCAAATGATGAAATGCTTTGGAATATAAGAAGTAAGGTTGGAATGGTTTTTCAGAATCCAGATAATCAGATTGTTGCATCAGTTGTAGAAGAAGATGTTGCATTTGCACCCGAAAATCTTGGTGTTAAACCCGAAGAAATAAGAAAAAGAGTTGATGATGCTTTAGATGCAGTAGATATGACTGAATATAAAAATCATTCGTCTCACATGCTTTCCGGCGGACAAAAACAAAGAGTTGCCATTGCCGGAATAATTGCCATGAAGCCAAGCATTATAGTTATGGACGAGCCAACTGCTATGCTCGATCCCATAGGCAGACGTGAGGTTATGAAAACAATAGAGCACCTCAATTCAAAATACAATATAACAATTATTCTTATAACTCACAATATGGACGAAGCCGTTAAGGCAAAAAGGGTAGTTGTTATTGATTCAGGAAAAATTCTTATAGATAACACCCCAAAAAATGTTTTCAAAAATGTAGATATGCTTCATAAAATAGGGCTAGATGTTCCCCAGGTAACAATGCTTGCCTATAAATTAAGAGAAAACGGTGTTAATATAAGTGATGACATTTTAACTGTTGATGAATGCACACAGGAGATATATAACTATGTCAATAAAGGTTGAAAATGTAAGCTTTGTATATGGAAAAGGCACTCCCTTTGAAAAAAAAGCGGTAGATGATATCAGCTTTTGTGTTAAAAAGGGAGAGTTTATAGGTCTTATAGGGCACACAGGCTCCGGAAAATCCACCCTTATTCAAATGCTTAATGGACTGATAAAGCCCGATTCGGGTAAGATTTTCATAAATGGATGCGATATAACTGCTGATAAAGTTAATTTAAAAGAAATAAGAAGCAAAATTGGTCTTGTTTTTCAATATCCAGAATATCAGCTTTTTGAAGAAACCGTATATAAAGATATTGCCTATGGTCCGTCAAATTTCAATAAATCGAAAGAAGAAATTGATAGTGTAATAAACGAGGTAATTTCTCTTGTAGGGCTTGATTCTTCCATTCTCGAAAAATCACCCTTCGAGCTTTCAGGGGGTCAAAAACGCCGTGTTGCCATTGCGGGAGTTCTTGCAATGAGCCCCGATATTTTAATTCTCGATGAGCCAACGGCAGGTCTTGATCCTGCAGGCAGAAACGATATTTTAGCCTGCATAAAAAATCTTCACGAGCAAAAGGGAATGACAGTTATCCTTGTTTCTCACAGTATGGAAGATATAGCAAACAATGTAGATAAAATAATGATTGTATCCGATGCAAAACTGGTTTCCTTTGATTACCCGTCAGAAATATTTAAAGATTCCGAAATGCTTAAAAACATAGGCTTAAATGTTCCTCAGGTAACAAGAGTTGTTAATCACCTTAAGCAAAAGGGCATTAATCTGGGTAACAATATCTACACCGTAGAAGCTGCGGTAGATGCAATCTTAAAATATGTAAAGGAAGAATCCTGATGCTAACAGATATAACACTTGGTCAATATTTTCCAATAGATTCGGTAATACACAAAATAGATCCCAGAGCCAAGATTTTATTCACTCTTTTTTATATAATCCTTGTCTTTCTGGCAGATTCTTATGTAACATACGGTCTTGTTGCATTGTTTAGCATATCTGTTGTTGTATTATCAAAAATAAAATTCACAGTCGTGTTAAAATCGCTAAAGCCAATGCTTTTTGTTATTATCATAACAGCAGTTATAAATGTGTTTTTCACAAGTGGAACAGAAATTTTGTGGTCATATAAATTCATAAAAATAACAAAAACTGGTGTTGTAAATGCTGTCAATATGGCGTTAAGGCTCATTTTCCTTGTTGTCGGCAGCTCTCTTTTAACCTACACCACATCACCAATAATGCTTACCGACGGAATAGAAAGGCTATTAAAACCCTTTTCAAAAATCGGACTTCCATCTCACGAAATAGCAATGATGATGACAATAGCACTTCGCTTCATACCAACACTTCTTGAAGAAACCGAAAAAATTATGACAGCTCAAAAATCCCGCGGTGCCGATTTTGAAAGCGGCAATATTATTAAAAGAGCAAAAGCTCTTATCCCTGTTTTAATTCCTCTTTTTATAAATTCATTCAAAAGAGCAGATGAACTGGCAACTGCAATGGAATGCAGATGTTATAGAGGAGGAGAGGGTAGAACACGCTTAAGAGTTTTAAAATTTGGCATAATTGATTTATTCTCGCTTATTATAATGCTTGTTTTTTCTATTCTAATGATAACTTTTGGTGTATTAAATATATAATAACGGTGCATTTTATGAAAAATATAAAACTTATTTTGCAATATGACGGAACACTGTATCACGGCTTTCAAATACAGCCAGATGTTATAACAATTCAGTCTGTGCTTGAAAACTGTGTTGAAGAAATAACAGGGGTTAAAACCCGCGTAAATGGCTGCAGCCGTACTGATGCAGGAGTTCATGCAGTTAAATACTGCGCAGGCTTTGTTACCGAAAGCCCCATTCCTGCCGAAAAATTTTCTGTTGTAATGAATAACTATCTTCCGCCTGATGTAAGGATTATATCTTCATCACAGGAAGACGAAGATTTTCACCCGCGTTTTTCCACAAAATCAAAAGAATATGTTTACACAATAAACACAAACCCGCAAACAGATGTTTTTTCAAGGAATTATGAATGGCAGCTTAAAACAAAGCTTAATGCCAAACTTATGAATAAGGCAGCGAAGAATATTATAGGCGAGCACGATTTTTGCTCATTTATGACATCTGGTCCCGAGCTTGAATCAACTGTGCGAAATGTTATGAGTCTTAATGTAATTGAAGAAGGCGGAAAAATAAAAATATATATTCGTGCCGATGGCTTTTTATATAATATGGTGCGTATCATAACAGGAACTCTTGTGTGGGTGGGTGAGGGAAGAATAAAGCCCGAAGATGTCATAGGTATTATAGA
>JAGBXL010000117.1 GCA_017629325.1 Clostridia bacterium
CTTTTTTGTTAAAACAAAAACTTTCATTTTATAATCCCCTTTGTAATAGAAACTCATTAATATTTATGAATGTAAAAGTTGAAATATTACAGCTTTTGTGTTATTATGATTTCATCGAAGATGAAATCAATGAATTGCCTTGCGGCATGAATTGAAACCTGCAGTTTCATGAATTGAGCCTTACGGCTCATGAATTGCACTAAAGTGCTATTCACGGCAATTCGATTCATGGAGCGATAGCGAGAAATCATGGCGTAGCCAATTCATGACAACGAAGTTGTCAATTCATTAAAAATAAGGTTCATCTTTTCCATCACCTAATTATACAATGAACTAAATAAAAATTATATTAATTTTATGGAGAATTTATATGAAAGCAGTTGTAACAGGTGCAAGTTCCGGAATTGGAAGAGATATGGCTAAAATCCTTTGTGATATGGGCTTTACGGTATATGGCGTTGCCAGAAGAGAAGAAAGACTAGAAGAAATAAAGGCAAAATACGATTCTTTCGTTCCTTTAGAAATGGATTTAGCAATAGAAGAAAACGTATATGCTCTCTATGAAAAATTAGAAAATGAAGATATAGATATATTTATAAATAACGCAGGCTTTGGTGTTTTTGGTTCGTTTGCTAAGTCGAATCTTACTAGTGAACTTGATATGATAAATATAAATATCCGTTCGCTTCATATATTAACAAAGCTTTTTACTAAGAAGTTTTTAAAACAGGGCTATGGTAAAATATTAAATGTTGCATCTTCTGCAGGCTTTATGGCAGGGCCGCTTCTTTCGTCATACTATGCCTCAAAAGCGTATGTTTTAAGGCTTAGCGAAGCTATCGACGAAGAAATAAGAAGAGTAAATAAAAATATAACTGTTTCTGTTTTGTGTCCCGGTCCTGTTAACACAGAATTTAACGATGTTGCAGGTGTATCCTTTGCATTAGGCGCTCTATCAAGCCAATATGTTGCAGGCTATGCCATTAAAAAAATGCTTAAGGGAAAAAGAATAATAATTCCCGGTTTTTCAATGAAACTTTTTGTGTTTTTTTCGCGTTTTGTTCCCGAAAAACTCTTAACCAAAATAACCTATCATATTCAAAGAAAAAAAGGAAACTAAAATTATGGAATTAAGTCCCAGACTTTTAAAAATAGCATCTCTCATACCAAAAGGAGAAAAAGTAGCAGATGTAGGCACCGACCATGGCTACATACCTCTTTACCTTTTTGAGAATAATATCATTTCACACGCAATAGCTATGGACGTAAACCCAATGCCGTTAAAAAGGGCGGAGGATAATATAACTGCTGCCGGCTTTGGTGAAAAATGCGAATTCCGTCTTTCCAATGGCTTAGAAAAGCTTTTAGAAAATGAGGCAACATCTGTTGTTATAGCTGGAATGGGCGGACTTTTAATGATGGATATTATATCAAGGGGAATGCCGGTTATAAATAAAGAAACAAAGCTTTTTCTTCAGCCAATGATAGCTGCACCGGAACTTAGATTATTCCTTTTTGAAAATGGGTTTACAATTGAAAATGAATATGTTGTAAGAGAAGAAAATAAGTTTTATAACATAATCTGTGCACGCCGCGGTGAATGGAAGTATTCCAATGAAGATATATACATTGGCAGAAACACTAAAAAAAATTCACCCGAAGTTTTTGATGAATACATAAAATATAAATACCGCGTATGTGAAAATATAATAAATGGTATTAAAAAAGGCAGAAATCCAGATTTGAATGAACTTAAAAAGCACGAAAATCAGCTAAAGATATTCGGGAGGTATATAAAATGAGAGAATTAAAAGATATAATTGAATTTATGAATAGCTTTTGCCCACCCGAACTGGCATTCGATGGTGATAATGTGGGGCTTATTGTTGGAAGAAAGAGTAAAAATGTGTCTAAAGTTCTTATAAGCTTAGATGTTGATGAAAAGGTTGTTTGTGAGGCAATAGCTTTTGGTGTAGATGTTATAATATCTCATCATCCCCTTATGTTTCACCCAATAAAAAGACTCACAGATAATTCTCCCGAAGAGAGAACTCTTATGAGTCTTATAAAAAATGATATTTCACTTTTTAGCGCCCACACAAATCTCGATTGTGTTCGTGGCGGACTAAATGATTTTTTGGCAAAAAAACTCGGAGTGCAAAACACAAGGGTAATAGAGGTTGTTTCCACAATAAATGGTGTGGAGCATGGCTTTGGAAGAATAGGTGAGGTTTCAAAAGGAACCAAACTGTTGGATATCTTAAAAAAATGCACTCTGGCTCTTGGAACACCTTTTGTAAAATATGTGGGAAATCCCCAAAAAGAAATTAAAACAGTTGCCCTAAATTGCGGCGGCGGTGCTGATGAAATAGAAATATGCATAGAAAAAAATGCCGATCTTTTTATAACGGGCGATGTTAAATATAATCCTGCCAGAGATTGCTATGATAACAATATGGCACTCATAGATGCAGGCCACTACGAAACAGAACACATAGTATGTGAACTGCTAAATGAAATTCTCACTAAAGAATTTCCCGATGTTGTTTTTGAAATATCTAAAAGCAATATTCCTGTTTTTAATGTTTACAATAAATAAAATCCGTCATAACTTGCTGCATCGAGGGTGAAAATTCCTGAAAGATGCGGCATTTCATTTTTTATACCTGTTATGTAGAGGGTGTTATATTTATCTGCATTTAGCTCGTAATTGCCAAGGGTAATGCTGTCATTTTTATTATCGCTTATTTTTATTTCATATTTTCGGGGCAAAATTTTTAAATATTTGCTTGTATTCTTATATTCAATATCTCCTATTATCATTTCGTCATTTGCCCATATATTAAGTCTGTCTGTGTCAAGAGATAAATTGCATATCCTTAAATTGCCATAATCTTTATCCGGTGCCTCTTTGGGCTCATTAACCCTATAAAATGATGCAATATCAGCTTTGCCGCACAAACATAAATTATCAACCTCGCCAACATTTTGACAAAGGGTTATTTTATCTATTATATCGTCTTTTCTTCCGCAGCGTGTAGCCTTATATACCTGGGGGCCCGATGAGGTTTTTATATAAGGAGAATATGAGCCGTATTTTATTCCGGCACAAACAAGGGTGTTTCCAATATAAAAATCGGCACTTCCCCCGTGTGGTGAAAAATTCATAAATCTTATGTACGAAAACAAAAATCCGCTATCGCTATAATTGTTCATAGCACAATGCATCCTTTCATAAATTATCTGCTCTCATCATTTGCAGGAAGCACGCTATGAATATCGGTGCTTTCAAAGAGCTTCATATTTTCTTCGTTTATTTCACCAATGTTTCCGCTTGGAATTTCACTTTCTGTTATTTTTGCAAAAACACCGTCTGGCTGGGGTTCCTCTGTCATCTTGTCGGCATTTTCTTTAAACTGAGTAAGCTTATCTAAAAAGGAGCACATTTGGGTGAGAGATGCGCCCATTCTTTCAACCTCTTTTTCAATTTCATTAAGCTTATTAATAATAAAATCATTTTCTTTTGGCTTTAGTATTTCCTTTTCAAATTTAGCTATATTCATGTCAGACCTCCGATTATTATTTTCAATTCCTGCTTTAAAAAGATTTCCTGGAATTTGCGGCATAAAGTTAAAAAAAGGGCATTTTCCGCTAAACACTGCATCGTCTGTGTAAGTTGGTCTTATTGCTGCCATTTTATCACCTTTTCCAAGAAGACGCGGTTTAGAAAACATATCGCTGCCAATAATATACTGTGAGTAAATAATTCCCCCGTTTTCTTCCCAAAGCACAGTGATACCATCTTCAAATGCAATCATTTCGGGCGAGCAGTTTTTGGGCATACCAAAGCTTACTATTTTTGCATCACTTTCATTATTGATATCAAAAAAAATAAGGGCGGTGCTGTTTTTTCGCTTTACTGTGGAAAGAATATAAATAGTGTTTTTATAATAAATGGTGCTTATTGCAAATATTTCATTTTTAAAATTGCACTCTTCAATACTTTTTATATTAAAATCTTTGTCGCAGATAAGCTTTTTAAAAATACCGCCTGTATCTTTAAAAATTATAACAGTGCCAAAATCTGTTTTGCACATTGAGTATGTTCTTGCATCATTGCATATGCCGATTACCTCCGGCTCTTCATAGAGCTTTTCTGTGCTGAATCTGTGCTTCACAAAAAGGTTTTGCCCGTTATGTTCCATAATGTAAAAAGCACATAGCTTGTTTTGATGTTTTGCAAGTCTTATCTTGTGGATTCTTTTTATTCCCCGTCTGCTTTTTAAAATATCAAATTTTCTCCATGTGTCATCTTCTTTTTTTAAATACAAAAGCTCTCCGCCTGAGCTTTGCAAAACAAAGTGAAGCACCCCGCCTTTAGAGATTGCATCAAACTCATTTGAAATATCGGCAAGTATCATATTTTCATTGCCGGCTTTATCCTGACACATAAGCCTGTTATCACTACTAATGTAATATTTAGTGTAAAGATTATTTTCATTTATATATATCAGCTCGTTCACGACCTTTCTTTTTTAATACATATTTATAAAGCTATAAAAATATTACACAGGGGTTGAAATGCAGCTTTATCTGTTGTAAAATGTTGTTGAAGGGATATGATAACTTTGAGAAAAATCAGAAATATAATAGCAATAATAACATGTAAGCTGCTTATAATAGCAGGCAGGCTGGCAGGAAAAAAAGGCTCGTCTGCTCCGGGTGGTATAGCTCTTAAAATTTCACCCTTTGTTCTTAAGGACCTTGCTAAGCAGGTGAAAAAAGATATAATCGTTGTTTGCGGAACCAATGGAAAAACCACAACCAATAATCTTATATACACTCTTTTAAAATCAAAGGGCTATAATGTGGTTGGTAATATTATCGGCGCAAATATGCTTCCTGGTATTGCCTGTTCTTTTATTGACCATGCATCTGTTTTTGGCAAATTAAATGCAGATTACGCTGCAATAGAATGTGATGAAGCAAGCTTAAGGCGTATAGTTCCTTATGTAACCCCCGATAAAATTATAATAACAAATCTTTTCCGCGATCAGCTCGACCGCTTTGGCGAGGTTGATATAACCATAAGCCTTTTAAACGAAGCATTAAATAAGCTTCCTCAAACAAAGCTTATTTTAAATGGTGATGACCCTTTAAGTGCACATTTTGGCAAAAATAAAAACTGCACCTATTTTGGCATAGATGAAAGTTGCAATTTGAGTATGCGTGAAACAAAAGAGGGCAGAAACTGTGCATTTTGCGGTGAGGAGCTTAGTTATAATTTCACCCATTATAGCCAGCTTGGCGACTATTTTTGCAAAAAATGCGGATTTAAAAGACCAAAGCTTAATTTCTCTGCAAAAGATATAGATATGCAAGATGGGCTTAAATTTAATGTATATAACGAAAATAAAAAATACCCCTTTAACCTTAATTACAGAGGATTTTATAATATCTATAATATTCTTGCATCAATTGCTACGCTCAAAGAGTGCGGCGAAGACATTCAAAATCTTGAAGATGTTTTTAAAGCTTATAAACCCCAGATTGCCCGCATGGAGCCGTTTACAATAAATGGTAAAACTGCAGTTTTAAACCTTGCCAAAAACCCTGCAGGCTTTAATCAGGCAATAGCAACAGTTGCCTCCGATGCCCGAAAAAAAGACATTTTAATAGCCTTAAACGACGGAGCAGGCGACGGGATAGATGTATCGTGGATTTGGGATGTAGATTTTGAAAAGCTTTTAAATTCAAATGTAGAAAGTATCACAGCTTCGGGAATAAGGAAAGACGACCTTGCCCTTCGCTTAAAATATGCAGGCTTTAAAAATATAAATGTAAAAGAAAATAATAAACAAACCCTTTCCGATGTGATATCGGGCGGGGGAGATGTGGCATATATTCTTGTGAACTACACAGCAATGTTTGGCACTCAAACAAATCTTAAGGCTCTGGAGGAAAACAAATGAAAATACAAATAGCACACATCTGCCCCGAGCTTTTAAATCTTTATGGCGACAGGGGCAACATAGCTTCTCTTTTATACCGCACACAAAAAAGGGGAATAGAATGTGAGGTAAGAGAATATTCTCTGGGCGAAGTGCCTGATTTTGAAAAATCCGACATTATCTTTATAGGTGGCGGGGCTGACAAAGAACAGCTTATGGTTTGCAGTGAGCTTTTAAATTATAAAAAAGAATTTAAAGCCTATGTTGAAAAAGGAAAGGTTTTAGTTGCCTTGTGCGGCGGATTTGAGCTTATGGGAAAATATTTCAAAACACCAGATGGGCAATTCCCCTGCCTTGATATTCTTGATTTTTACACAGAGTATGAAAAAGAAAGACACATTGGCAATGTTATTATAGAAAGCGATATTTTAAAAACCAAAATAGTTGGCTTTGAAAACCACAGCGGCAAAATAATAGGGGATAATTTCACCCCTCTTGGCAGAGTTATTTCAGGCTATGGAAGTTATGGAAACGGCTACGAGGGAGCTATATATAAAAATCTTATAGCAAGCTATCTTCACGGTCCGCTTCTTCCTAAAAACCCAACGCTATGCGACTATATAATAAAAAAAGCCCTTGAAAATAAATACGGCGAGGTTTCTCTTGAAGCTTTAGACGATACATTTGAAAATGCGGCTCATAGTTATATTCTAAATAAATTCGGTAAATAAAAATATTTCAAAAAAAGTATTGACAAAGTGTATTTGCGGTGCTATAATACTTTGGAAAGCAAAGCAGAGGTCCACCTCTCACCTTACGGTTTAAAGGTACTGTTAGGGTTAATACTTATTCTGTTTATGTATAAGTGGGTGGATTTTGCCCAC
>JAGBXL010000009.1 GCA_017629325.1 Clostridia bacterium
AATACAGCAGTCAATTTTTTTGTCGGCAGGGGGATTAAGCTTTATATGTGCCGGAAAAGTTGCACCGCCGTGCCCAACAATGCCAGCTTCCTTTATAATTTCAAGCTTTTCTTCTTTAGATAATTTGTCGTAATCGTCATAAGACTTTATTGTATCAACCATTTCGTCTTTAAAATCGTTTTCAATAACCACGCTCATAACTTTTGTACCATTTGGGTGAAGCATAGGCTCGATGCTTATAACTGTACCCGAAACGGTGGAATGAACAGGTACCGATACAAAAGCCTGGCTTTCGCCAATCTTTTGCCCCATAAGAACTCTGTCGCCTTTTTTAACAATAGGCTCACATGGTGCACCTATGTGCTGACTCATTGGATATACCATGATTTTAGACGGTGTTAAATTCTCTATTGGTTTATTTGCGGTATGTTCTTTGTTATCGTGGGGGTGTGTTCCGCCTTTGAAGCTTAATAGTTTCAACTTAAATACCTCCTTTATCACTTGTGCTCGGAAAGTAGCTTATGCTTAATATCCCAAAGCTTTTGAGATAAGTCAACATAGTAATCGTGTGGGTTTTCAAATCTTTTAACCTCGTCCCACAAAGTGTCAACCTGCTCTAAACAATATTTTCTTATGTCTTTAATTTCAGGTGATTTATAAACGCATTTGCCATTTTTAAAAATAGGCACTAAAAGTTCTTTTGCATAATAGTTTGTAACGGTTTTTCTTTTCCAGGTGTGATTTGGGTCAAATATTTCATAATCGCTTCCATCGGGAGTAGGCTCGTCATTTAAAAGAAGAACATCTGCAATCGCCTTATTAGTTTCTTTGGAATAAAGACGAACAAGCTTTTTGTTACACGGATTAGTAATTTTTTCAACATTTTCCGAAAGCTTGATTTTCGGTATTTCAACATCACCGTCATAAACAGATGCAAGCTTATAAACTCCGCCAAAAACAGGCTCCGATTTAGACGTTATAAGCCTCTCGCCAACACCAAATGAATCAATTTCTGCACCCTGAACAAGCAGGTCTCTTATTATATACTCGTCGAGTGAATTACTGATAACAATTTTTATGTTTTTAAGACCTGCATCATCAAGCATTTTTCTTGCTTTTTTGGTTAAATAGGTTATATCACCGCTGTCTATTCTTATTCCGCCGTTTGTGTAGCCGTTAGGAATGAGATATTCTTTGAATACTCTAATAGCATTTGGAATACCCGATTTTAAAACATTATATGTGTCAACCAAAAGTGTGCAGTTTTGAGGATACACCTTTGCATAAGCCATAAAAGCTTCATATTCGTTGTCAAACATTTGTATCCAGCTATGTGCCATTGTGCCAAGGGCGGGAGTTTTATAAACAATATCCGAAATTGTGCATGCAGTTCCTGCACAACCTGCAATATATGCAGCTCTTGCTCCTTCAATTGCACCGTTTGGACCCTGGGCTCTTCTTGAACCAAATTCCATAACAGGTCTGCCTTTTGCAGCTCTTACAATTCTGTTTGTTTTTGTGCCTATAAGACACTGGTGGTTAATTGTTAAAAGAAGCATTGTTTCAATAAACTGTGCTTCAATTGCTGGGCCTATAACTTTAACAATCGGCTCGTGAGGGAAAATAGGTGTACCTTCTTCAACAGCCCACACATCTGATGTAAACTCAAAATTTTTAAGATATTCAAGGAATTCTTCGCTAAACATTCCCTTGTTTCTTAAATATTCAATGTCTTTTTCGTCGAATTTAAGATTTTTAATATAGTCTATAAGCTGCTCTAGTCCCATCATAAGTGCAAATCCGCCATTGTCGGGAACTCTTCTGAAAAACATATCAAAGCATACCCTGCGGTCTTTTAAACCATGCTCAAAGTATCCGTTCGACATAGTTATTTCATAAAAATCTGTTAGCATTGTAAGGTTAAGACCATTTTTCATTATCTGTCAGCCCTTTCGAATATAAAGTGATGTATTGCATAATTTTAGCGAGGCATCTTGCCTCGCTAAATTTTTAACAATCTTTAATTTGACATTGCATCTTCAAGCCAGAATGCACCAATATCAAGTGCTCTGTATATTCCTTCTCTTTCGGCTTTTTTAACAACTCTGCCATTTTCCATAAGCGAAACAACAACCTCTGTTGCAAGTTCCAAATCTTTTTCTTTATCGGTATCAAGAATACTTATGTGAAGATAGTATTTGTCGTTAATATCACCGTATATAACGGTGTTACCTCTTTTAACAAGTGGTTTTCCTTTATATATCAGAGCTGTCTGCTCTTTTTTCTTAGCCAAAAAAATCACCTCAATAAAATAATTTATACCATATTTTATCACATAAAATTAATTTTGTAAAGGCATAATATATATATATTTTGCTCATTATATTGTAAAGTGGTGATAATTTTTGCTTATTTCTGTTCTGCGAACAATAATTTTATATTCTCTTGTTGTAATCGCCTTAAGAATAATGGGTAAAAGGCAAATAGGTGAGTTGCAACCTTCAGAGCTTGTTGTTGCCATAATGATTTCCGATCTTGCAACTGTGCCTATGAGTGATAATGCCATACCACTTCTCTATGGAATAGCACCTATTTTCACTTTGGTTTTGTGCGAGCTTCTTGTTTCATTTTTTTGCATGAAATCACAATGGATACGCCTTGGTGTTACAGGCAGACCAACATATATAATAAATAATGGAAAAATAAATCAAAAAGAAATGAAAAAAGCAAGATATTCTATATCGGATTTACTGGAAGAATTAAGAATGCAAAATGTGTTTGATATATCAAATGTCAACTGTGCAATCCTTGAAACCAATGGAAAAATATCTGTTGTAACAAACGAAGACTCTTCGGAAAAGGCTTATGTTCTGGTGTGCGACGGTAACATACAAAAAAGAATACTTGATATGTCGCCATATAGTAAAAAAGATATAAAAGAATTTATTGGAAAACATAGAATTAAAGATGTTTTTTTGCTTTCGGTAAACACAAATAAAAAAATATATCTTGCCTTAAAGGAATGATAAAATGCGAACAATTGTTACGATAATATTTATTTTTGCTTTTTTAACATTGGTACTACTTGGTGAAAATGTTTTTTCCGCAGGGTTTTGCAAAGACTTCTCGAAAGAGATAATTGATATTTATGACGAAATAAAAAATGATAGTGGGACAGTGCAAAAATTTGAAAAGCTTGTAGAAAAATGGGAAAAAGAAAAAAACAATTTGTTTGTTTTTGCCGACCATAAAAATTTTCAGGAAATAGAATCTTCTCTTTACAGTGCACTCCACTGCATCAAAAACAATAAAAAAGAAGATGCTCTTTTTCATATTGATGCTCTGTATCACAGGGTAAAAGAGTTTGAAGAGGGCATAAGGCTCACAACTGGCAATCTTTTTTGATTTCTTTAATAAAAATTATTGAAATATTTGAGTATTTGTGGTAGTATATATGTATTATTAATGGTACTGAGGTATATTCTAATGAGAATAATGGGTATTGATTATGGCGACTCAAGGGTTGGAATAGCAATTAGCGATCCCTTGGGATATACCGCGCAGGGTTTAAAAACTCTCCCAAATAAAGTTTATTCAAAGCTTATGGAGTCTGTTGTACTTATTGCACAGGAATATGGTGTAACGATAATAGTTGTGGGGCTTCCAAAAAATATGGACGGCTCCGAGGGCTTTCGTGCCGATATAACCAAAAGCTTTGTAGAAGATTTAAAATCAAAGCTTCCTGATGTTAAATTTATATATCAGGACGAACGCCTCACCACAGTTCAGGCTTCGGGATTTTTAAATGCAACCAACACACGCGGCAAATCAAGAAAAAATGTAATCGATACTGTTGCTGCAGAAATTATACTTCAATCTTACCTTGACAGTAATAAAAATTTGTAAGGAGCTAAAAATAATGGAAGATAACAACATTCTCACTTTCTATGACGAAAATAACGAAGCGGTTGAGCTTGAAATAGTTGATTCATTTGAGCTTTCAGGCAAAAAATATGCTGCACTTGCAACACCTGAAGATGCAGATGAATCAGGTGATGAATCAGAGGTTTATATTATGAGAATTGAGAGCGAATCATCGGGAGAAGATGTATTCGTTACAATAGACGATGACGACGAACTCGACCGTGCCTTTGAAATGTTTAAAGACAGATGCGGCGAAGAATATGACATATTAGACTAGGTGATTAGCTTTAACTTTGTGTGTTAAAAACAAAGTTTCTTCCCTGCGGTGTTCGAATAAAAGGATTTTATTTTAACCGATAACTTTAGAACGGAATCCTATCTCTGACTGTGGCTGTAAACCGTACTTGTATACGGAAACATTTAAACAGTCAGGCGGAGTCCACCTGCATAGCAGGTTAAAAATATGTCCTAAGTAACGGCATTGTGGGGTACTTATGAATTTATAAAGCCAAACATATCTGTTTGGCTTTTTTCCATATTACATTTATGAAAAGGGAAGTGTACTAAATGTTTAATCCTAATTATGAAATGTTTAAAAGCATGATAATGGGCAAGCGTGTTGCGGTTTTAGGCTTGGGAATCAGTAATATCCCTGCTATTGAGTTTCTTGCCGGAAAAGGTGCTCTTATTATTGGGTGCGATAAAAAAAGCAGTGATA
>JAGBXL010000118.1 GCA_017629325.1 Clostridia bacterium
AATAGTGCATCTTTAGGAACGAAGGGCGACTCCATAAAGGCAATAGCATTTCTAATCTTACTTACTGTATGTTTTATTTTGTGGACAGATAATCCGCCCGATTTGGGCATCTTTTGGGGATAATTATAGGCAGTGAAAAGTTAAGAACGAAGAGTGAAGAGAAAATGAAGAAATCCACCCAAAAGGAGCGGATTTCAACCATTTCTTTTCTCTTTTATCTCTTATCTTTTATCTTTTTTAAAGCGTTGCTGCCATAACAGCTTTTATTGTATGCATTCTGTTTTCTGCTTCGTCAAACACAATTGAGGCGTCGCTTTCAAAAACTTCATCTGTAACTTCCATACAGTCAATACCAAATTTTTGGTGAATTTCTTTTCCTATAACTGTTTTTAAATCGTGGAATGCAGGCAGGCAATGCATAAATTTGCAGTTATCTCCGGCATTTGCCATAAGCTTAGAGGTTACTCTGTAAGGGGTAAGCTCTTTTATTCTTTCTTCCCAAACGCTATCAGGCTCACCCATAGAAACCCAAACATCTGTGTAGATAACATCTGCATTTTTGGTAGCTTCCATCGGGTCTTCAATAAATTCTAATTTGGCACCTGTTTTTGCACTAACCTCCATACACTCTTTAACAAGTGCATCTTCGGGGAAATATTTTTTTGGAGCACATGCCACAAAGTGCATACCCATTTTAGCACAGCCAACCATAAGCGAATTTCCCATATTATATCTGGCATCGCCCATATACACAAGCTTTTTGCCCTTTAAAGAACCAAAGTGTTCTTTTATGGTTAAAAAGTCGGCAAGAATCTGTGTGGGGTGGAATTCATTTGTGAGACCATTCCAAACAGGCACGCCCGCGTATTTTGCAAGTTCTTCAACTATTTCCTGACCAAAACCCCTGTATTCAATACCATCATACATTCTTCCAAGAACCCTTGCGGTATCGGCAATGCTTTCTTTTTTGCCTATCTGTGAGCCGGAGGGATCAAGGTAGGTTGGGTGCATACCCAAATCGGCTGCCGCAACCTCAAAAGCACAGCGTGTACGGGTGCTTGTTTTTTCAAATATAAGAGCAATTGATTTTCCCTCGCATAGCTTATGGGGAATACCTTCTTTTTTCTTTTTCTTTAAATCCTGGGCAAGTTCAATCAGGTAGTTAATTTCTTCGGGTGTAAAATCAAGAAGCTTTAAAAAGCTTTTATTTTTTAAATTCATAATCACACTTCCTTGCAAGTTTCTTTTATGGTTTCAATAGCTTTTTTAAGAACATCCATAGGAATGTTAAGTGCGGGAAGGAGCCTTACCTTATCTTTAGCTGTAAGGCAAAGCACGCCTCTTTCAATACATTTTTTAACAATATCTATTGCAGGTTTTTTGGTTTTAATGCCTATCATAAGTCCAAGCCCCGAAACAGATTCAACGCCCTCGGCATCTTTAAAAGAATTAAAAATAAATTCAGATTTTTCTCTAACTTCACAAAGAAGCTCATCGTTTATTCTTTCAACAACACTGATTCCGCCTGCACAAGCAATTGGGTTTCCGCCGTAGGTTGAACCGTGGTCGCCAAATCCAAGAACATTTTGCACCTTTTCGCTAAGGATAGCAGCACCTAAGGGAAGCCCTCCGCCAATACCCTTTGCAGTTGTAATAATATCGGGCTCTATGCCAAAATTCATATAGGCATACATTTTGCCGCATCTTCCGTTACCTGTTTGCACTTCATCAACAATTAAAATAATATCGTTTTTCTTGCAGTAGCTTTCAAGCTTTTTAATAAAGCTTTCTTTAAGAGGAATAACTCCGCCTTCGCCCTGCACACATTCAATCATAACTGCGGCAATTTTTTTGTGGGCAGCCAGTGCCTCCAACTCAAAAATATCATCGCCTGCATCAATATGGCAAAATCCGGGAGTAAGTGGATTAAAAAGCTCATGATAATGCTCCTGACCTGTGGCGGCAAGAGTTGTGAGAGTTCTTCCGTGAAAACTGTTTCTTAAGCTTACTATTGTGTAGCAATCTTCTCCTTTTTTCTCGGCAGCATATTTTCTTGCAACCTTTATTGCACATTCATTTGCCTCTGCACCAGAATTTGAAAAGAATACCTTTTTCATTCCTGTTTTCTCGCAAAGAAGCTTAGCTAGGCTGGCACAGGGGGAAGTGTAGTAAAGGTTAGACATATGCTGAACCATTCCAAGCTGTGATTTCACTGCCTCTACCCATTTGTCATCGGCAATACCAAAGCTTGTAACACCTATTCCCGAGCCCATATCTATGTATTCTTTTCCCTCTTCGTCATAAACAAGTGAGCCTTTTCCTTTAACAATTTCAATCGGGAAACGGTTATATGTTCCTGCTACATATTCCTTATCTATTTCTTTAATACTGTTCATTTTGAACCTCCTGTTACCATGGTACCTGCACCCTCGTCGGTAAGAAGCTCCATAAGAATGGAGTGGGGCACGCGACCGTCCATAATAACAACATTTTTAACACCTTTTTTAATTGCATCAACACAGCATTTAACCTTTGGTATCATACCGCCGGATATGATTTTGTCTTCATAAAGCTTAGCTGCATCTTCAACTGTTATGTAGGGAATAAGAGTATCGGGGTTATCTTTATCTTTTAAAATACCCTCTATATCTGTCATCATAATGAGTCTTTCGGCACCAAGTGCACCTGCAATGTAGGCGGCTGCAGTATCACCGTTTATATTGTAGGAATTACCCTCTTTATCGCAACCAACGGTTGAAATAACGGGGATATAGCCTTTTTCAAGAAGGTCGGTAACGGGGTTTATGTGAATGTTAGTTATTTCACCAACAAACCCCAGGCGTTCATCTTTTATTTTAGCTTCAATAAGCATACCGTCCATACCTGAAATACCCATAGCTTTTCCGCCGTTCATTTCAAGCTTGTTAACAAGAGATTTATTAACCTTTCCGGCAAGTACCATCTGAACAATATCAATAGTCTCCTGGTCGGTAACCCTTAAGCCGTCAACAAACTCGGGCTTTTTGCCTAGCTTATCCATAAGCTCGCTTATTTCAGGACCGCCGCCGTGAACAAGAACAACCTTAACCCCTATAAGCCATAAAAGAACAATATCTTCCATAACCTGTTTTTTAAGGTCCTCATTTATCATAGCGTTGCCGCCGTATTTAACAACAACAATCTTGCCTGTGTATTTTTTAATATATGGCAGTGCTTGGGTTAAAACCTCGGCACGCTCTGCATTAGAAAATTCGTTATGCATTTTATCTTCATTCCTTTCGGATTTAATTACAAAATCGCTTTGGCAATTTTGCACCTTACCTATTCACTCTTCACTATTATCTATTCCCTTAATAAATCAGGTTCTGTAATCACCGTTTATTTTTACATAATCATAAGTAAGGTCGCAGCCCCAGGCACTAACGCTTACATCACCCTCGCCAAGTGTTACTGCAATTTCAATTTCGTTTTCCAAAAGTATTTCTTTTGCTTTTTCTTCCGAAAAATCAACCCCGGCACCGTTTTTGCAAACCTCAATTTCGCCTTTGCAGCTTTTAAATGAAACTCCAACCTTTGAAACATCTATTTTAGCACCACTGTAACCAATTGCACAAAGCACTCTTCCCCAGTTTGCATCTGCACCAAACATAGCTGCTTTTAAAAGGGAAGAACAAACAACAGATTTTGCAACTGTTTTTGCAGTTATCTCATCGTCTGCACCTTTAACAGAGCATTCTAAAAGCTTTGTAGCACCTTCGCCGTCGGCAGCAATCATTTTGCAAAGGTAAACATTTACTGTGTTTAAAGCTTTCATAAATTCGTCATAATCTTTGCCTTCGGCTGTGATTTCTTCGTTGCCTGCCATGCCATTAGCAAGAACTGTTACCATATCGTTTGTAGATGTATCACCGTCAATACTTATCATATTAAAGGTGTTTGTAATGTCTTTAGAAAGAGCCTTCTGGAGCATATCGGGAGAAATGGCTGCATCTGTTGTTATAAACACGAGCATTGTTGCCATATTGGGATGAATCATTCCGCTTCCCTTTGCAATACCGCCTATATGGCATATTTTGCCGCCGAGTTCAAATTCGAGAGCAATTTCTTTAAGCTTCACATCTGTTGTCATTATGCCTTCGGCTGCATCTTTGCTGCCGTCTTTTGAAAGAAGTTTTTTAAGCATTGGTATGCCTTCTTTAATCGGCTCAATATTAAGAGGCTGACCTATAACACCTGTTGATGCAACAACAACATCGCTTGCATCAATTCCAAGAGAGGCGGCAGTAAGAGAGCTCATCTCCTCGGCAATTTCTATTCCATTTGCATTGCAGGTGTTGGCATTTCCGCTGTTGCAAATAACAGCCTGTGCAAGCCCGTTGGCAATATGATTTTTTGTAACGGTTAAGGGTGCTCCTTTAACCAGATTTGTTGTGTAAACCGCTGCGGCACTTGCCTTTGTTTCGCTAAAAATAAGTGCTATATCTTTTTTTGTTCTGTTTTTTCTAACACCGCAGTGAACACCGCTTGCCATAAATCCTTTTGCGGCACAAACTCCGCCATCTATAATCTTCATAAGTATTATCCTTTCGTATGTAACTGTATTATTTAATGTTAAGTCCGGTATCCTCCGAGATACCAAGCACAATGTTCATATTCTGTATAGCAGCACCCGATGCACCTTTTCCAAGGTTATCGTATCTTGCAACAAGAGTAAATCTTTCGCTATTGCCAAAAACACTTATCTGCATATCGTCTCTCATTGCAAATTCACCGGCAGAAAGAAATCCGTCTTCATCTGCATTATCGCAGAATTTAACAATATTTCCTGTGTAATAGTTTTTGTATATTTCTTTTATATTTTCAATATTTCCCTTAACTTCGTTTTTAGAAAGGGGAACAACAACTTCCATTCCTGCATAATAAGAAGAAACAATCGGGCAAAAAACAGGTGCAGATTTAATACCTGTTAATTTTATCATTTCGGGAAGGTGCTTGTGGCTCTGATTTAATCCATACATTCTGGGAGCTAAAAGGGTATCCTTTCTTTCAGGTGCATCATA
>JAGBXL010000119.1 GCA_017629325.1 Clostridia bacterium
ACTTACTCCAATTGATGTTCATACTGCAGTTAAGCCCCTTAAGGGTGCAACCTCCCAAAGAGGGTGTATTCTTTATCAAAACGGCGAGGTTAAGCTTAAATCTATTGCAGATTGGTTTTTATTTGATACAGAGAAAAAGAGGCCTGTGAGAATTCCTGAGGATATATCGGGAAGCTATCAGGTGCATAATTTTGATGATGAATTTTTTACATATAAAAAGCCAGAAATAAAACCTGATGCACCCTTTGTGTATAGAATAAAAGTTTCAAACAGAGATATAGACACAAATTGCCACCTTAATAACGAAAAAGGAGTAGAGCTTTTAATAGATGCCCTACCCTTTGAATTTGAATTTAATTTTGTTAAAACACTTTTTAAAAAGCCTTGTTTTTTAGGCGATGAGCTTGAAGTTTGCACAGAGAAAACCGAAAACGGTTATTATGTGCACCTGCAAACAACTCAAAAAGAAATATGTGTGGCAGGAACATTTGAAAATATATAAAAATAAAGCCTGAGCGGAATTTTATCACGCTCAGGCTTTTATTTACTTTCATTATTTTACAAGGCTCACATCTTTGGAAAACATATCTTCAAGAGAATAATGGCCGCCAAACATTGCTTTTTTATTGCCGTCAATATTTATTTTAACTTTAGATACTCCATCTACTTCGCAAAGGGAATTTACAAGAGAAAATACAGCAAGGTTTTCCATTGATGTGCCGCCTGTGAAGTTTGTGAACTCATCGTTTAAATCCAGTGTGCATACATCACCTGAAAGCTTTATCGAATTTATTTCGGTATCGCCCGGGATAAGAGAGCACAAATCGGTGTTTTGAGGTCCGTCTATAATTGCCTGAACAACTGATTTTGCAAGATTTTCATCATTTGAAAATGTTCTTTTTTCTGCCTTGAGATGAGCTATATTCTCATCGGCAAAATAGAGAGATAGTGTAACCTCTTTTGGTTTTTCTTCTTTTTCGGGAATATTGTTACTTTTATCTTCCTGAGGCATGTTTATTTCTTCATTTGGTGAATAATCTATGCCCCAGCTTGAAAACATAACGGGTTTTCCCTCATTCATTCGGTTAAGGTCTATTGCATAGGCAATTCCTACTAAAATTACCATGGCAAGAAAGAATGCTAAAACAGTTTTAAAAAATCTTTTCATAATTAAACCTCCTTTTTACTGTGCAAAGGCGTATCTGCCAATAAACAGAGTTTCTCCCGAAAAATTATCTCTTACTACAAACCAGAAGGGTTTATTAAATTTTATTTCAACAGGCTCAGGTGGAAGTGCGCTTCCTGCCATTGCAATAGCGGTAACTGCGGCAGCTTCTGTTCCCTTTTCATCAACTGATATATAGGTTTTGTGAATTGTGTTTGTTATAAACATATTACCCATGTTGAACATTTTTTTAAAATCGGCTTTTTCCATGCTAAAAGCATCAGTTATGCCAAGTTTATTTAATATTTCATTAAGAGATGTTTCAAATTCTATTTTGAATTTAGGCATTGAGAATTTTGTGTAGCTTGAATTTAAGAGCTTTGAATTTATGATATTATTTAATTGTGATTCGGGATTTTCTATATTTTCGCCCATCATTAAATACATACTCACATTAAGGTCGGTATATACATCGGCTCCCAGATACATACCGTCGGAAGAAATTTTATCAAATCTGTTTTTATATGGAAGCTCTATTGCGGTTATTCCCTCTGAATTATATATGGGCATCCAGGATATTTTATTCATAAAATCAATCTGCGAAACTAAGCCATTTTGCGATGTGAAATCGTCTTTTTTGGTGGCACTCTGGCTAAATTCCTTTTGCCAGGCTCCTTTAAAGTATATGGCATTTACAAGGCTTGCCCAGAAATCAGGGTTATCAATTATAGTTGGGATTTTGCCGTTTGTTTTTTCGTTTACCCATGAATTAACATCGGAAACTGCATTTTTATTATTTGTTGTTTTTACATCGGCATTATAGAATTCTTTGACTTTCAACTCATAATCAGGGCTGAAATTCTGCTTTGTTTTATCGGAATTTATCCAGATAGAATTTGCTATGGAAAGCTTAAGATTTTCAGTTTTTGAATACCTTTGGATAAGCTCTTTTGATAAATCATTAAATGAATTTAAATCAGGAACGCAAATGCAGCTTAGGATTTCTGTTTCTGTGCTGCCCCCTGCCCCGTTTGCCGCAAGAGCAAGTGCCATTTTTATTGAAAGAGGTGAAACCATGTAGTTTTTATCTGTTGGCATTTGTGAAATAAGCTTATCCGTAAATAGCGGTTTAGAGGAAGTGTTATTTTCACATAGTGCACTCATTCTTACAAGAGCTACTATTGCTTCTTCGGTTGTGAAATTACTTTTAGGGCTAAATTTATTATCACCCGTGCCTTTCATTATTCCCATATTGGAAATAACTTGTATGCTGTTTTGTGCCCAATCAGAAATATCACTTTCGTCGGCATAAAGAAAATACAGCTCTGTATGGAATACATTTAAGAATTTATCTGAAATACGCTTTAAAGTTGTTGCTGCTTCTTCACGGGTTAAAAAATCATCAGGTGCAAATATGCCATTTGCTTTACCTGTTATTATACCCATATCAAAAAGTGCATTTATTTTTACAGATGACACATCGGTAAAATTGATGTTGGCTTTAGGGATTGGTGCTTTTATTACATTTGATATTAAATTAAAAGCCAAATCGCAAAAATCATCGCGTTTTATTGCAGCTCTGTAATTATAGTTTTTGTTCTTCTCGGTAATATTTAGTTCTTCGCTCTTTTGCACATCTGCAATTGCCCATTCGCTAGGTAGCGGCAAAAATATTCCGTTTTCCTGAGCAAATGAGGGCAAGGCTAAAAGCAAGATAAAAACCGCAAGTATTGAAGATATTAGTTTTTTCATATAAATACCTCACCATAAAAAGCTTTTATATATTTATTATACAACAACCGAAATATAAAATCAATAAGATATACAACAAATGACTGCCTCAAAAATGATGCAGTCATTTGTTATTATTATAATATTTAAAATTCCTTTATTAAAACATTTCTCTTATGTTTTGAAGTGTTTCTCTAACAAGCTGTTCTCCGCCCATGTGCCCTACCTGACCAGAGCCAATAAATGCACTGTAATGACCATTTGCTTCGGCTTTTGCTGTGGGAAGATATCCTTCTGCACCGTTTGCAAGCTGAACAAGGAAGGTTTGCTCTGCAACACTTCTTGCCTTTATCTGATTTCCGTAATCAAGGAAGAGTTCAAATGGATTTGTGGCAAAAACAATATCTCCAAGACGGATAATATGCACCTCAGTGGTAAGAGTATCTAATGCATTCTGAAGTTCAAAGCGTTTGAGTATGCCAAGGTGTATCTGCATATTTGCAACATCATTATAGTCAATGTCGCCTTTATCCTTTAGGTATTCCATTATGGCTTTTTTTGCTCTGTTTACTTCTGTAAGGGATGCACGACGGATGGGAAGCTGCATATTGATAATCTTATGTGAAAACTCTACATCACTCTGTGCTTCATCAAGACCTTCTTCCCAGGTGTCTATAATTTCATTTGTTATTCTTTTACCTACTTTTTTCATACCTGCAATATCAAACATTGATGGGTCGGCTTTACGTTTGGGAGGATTATTTCTCTTGCAGTTGGGGTCGTTGAGGTCTGATTCGGGTTCTACCCATCTTACAAGGTCAACAGGACACTGGTCGCCTGCTGCACTGCAAAGAGGAAGC
>JAGBXL010000120.1 GCA_017629325.1 Clostridia bacterium
AATGGAAGACTATGCGGTAGATATTATCCTTGGCAAAGGCCCCAGTGCCCGTTCAATAAGGCTTGATCTTCCAAAATTCACCTTAGTTGGTGCCACAACAAAAGCCGGAAGTATGACAGGCCCATTAAGAGACCGCTTCGGTGTTATTTCGCGTCTTGAACTTTATTCAAAAGAAGACCTTGTAACAATAGTAAAAAGAAGTGCAGGTATTCTTGGGGTTAAAATAGATGAAGATGGTGCACTTGAAATTGCATCACGTTCAAGGGGAACACCAAGAATTGCCAACAGACTGTTAAAAAGAGTGAGAGATTTTGCACAGGTAATGTCAAACGGCATCATAACGGGTGAAATTGCAGATAATGCCCTCACAAGAATAGAAGTTGATAAAATAGGCTTAGATTCCACCGACCGCAATGTTATAACCACCATGATAAAAACCTTTGGCGGAGGACCCGTGGGGCTTGACACTTTAGCTGCAACAACCGGCGAAGATGCCAATACCATTGAAGATGTGTATGAACCATATCTTTTGCAGCTCGGGTTTATAAACCGTACCCCCAGGGGCAGAGTTGTTACCAAGCTTGCGTATGAGCATTTTGGTATTCCTTTTGAAAACTAAAATTTTATTGTAACAAAAGAAGAAAGAGGTGAGGCAAATGATAAAGAAAATATTTGGGTTATTTTTAATAACTGTTTGTATTATTTTGAGTTTTTGTATCTCATCATTTGCCGCAGACGAAATTTCTCTTGTTATAAATAACAAAAAGGTTGAATGTGAGGTTCCTCCAATAATTCTAAACGACAGAACTTTAGTTCCCGTAAGGGTTCTTTTTGAGCATTATGATGCCAAGGTAACGTGGAACGGAGAACTAAGGCAGGTTATGGTAATTTCGGGCACAACGGTTATGATATTTAATATAGATAGCAAAATAGTGTATCTAAACGGTGCTGCCTATACTCTTGATGCACCGCCAGTTATTATAAACGACCGCACCCTTGTTCCCGTAAGGTTCATTTCTGAAAAGCTTGGGTATGTTGTAGGCTGGGATGCTGCCACCAGAACTGTATCGGTGTCAAAGCCAAAGGAAACCACATCATCGGTTACAATCACAAAGCCTTCTATAAAAGAAGAGGATAAAAATAAAATTATACTGTCTTCAATAAAAGTAAACGAGAAAAGTGATTATTCGGAAATAACGGTTACGCTATCTCAAAAGCTTGCTCCAAAGGTTATGACGCTTAAAGAGCCTCACCGTCTAATATTTGATTTTTACGATGTGAGCTGTCTTATTGATGACGGAAATCAAAAATCCAAATCAGATGTATTCACAGAAACGCGGTGGGCAGTTCACGATGAATTCACAAGAATAGTTGTTGAAACAAAAGAGGAGTGCACTTATAAAATAAGCTATATATCGGGTAAAAACTGTAAAATAACAGTGTCAGTCAAAGACGGCAGTAAAAAAGAAGATGAAAAAACACCTGCAGTTGATTCATCAGATAAAACAAACGAAGAAAATTCATCAAGTTCTGCCGAAAAAGAAAAACCCGTTATTGTTTATTCGGGAACACCCGTTGTTGTTATAGATCCAGGCCATGGCGGCTACGACCCCGGTGCTGTTGGAAAAGATGACGAAGGAAATGATATACTCTTTGAAAAAGATGTTTGCCTTGATATTTCAGCAAGAGTAAAATCAATTCTTTCTCAAAACGGTGTGGGTGTTATAATGACCAGAACAACAGATGTTGCTTTTGGCGAAGATGAATTAAGCGACCTTCTTGCAAGGTGCGATATTGCCAATAATTCAGAGGCCTGCCTTTTTGTGAGCATACATAATAATGCTTTTACAAATAACAAGGCAAACGGAGTTTGTGTTTTATATTCAGGGCTTGAACCCTCGAGCAACTACGGCATAACAGGAAAAGAATTTGCACAAAATATTCAAAACGAACTGGTTGATGCAACAGGGCTCTACGACAGAGGAATTGTTGAAAGCCCGGGTATAGTTGTTCTCAAAAAAACTCTTATGCCGGCGGTGCTCGTTGAATGTGCCTTTATCACCTGCCCTACCGACAGGGCTCATCTTGAAAGCAATTCAGGCAAACAGAAAATTGCACAGGCAATAGCAGATGGAATATTGGCTTCATTAAAACAAATGGGTGCTTTAAATACCAAATAAACTATTGAAAAAAAGCATGAAATGTGATAAAATATTTTTTAGTCTTAATTTAAAGTAGGTGTTGTATTTATGGATTTTAAAAATGAAACAGTCAAAATAAGTGCCGAAAGTATAAACGAAAAAAGGGTAAAAGATACCATAAGTCTTGTTTATGATGCACTTAAAGTGAAGGGATATAATCCAATAAGTCAGATTGTGGCATACTTAATGTCAGACGATCCCACATTTATTACAAGCTATAATAATGCCAGGGTTTCAATCAGCAAGCTTGAACGCGACGAAATTTTGGAAGAACTTGTTAAAAATTATATTAAAACACTCTAATACAATAAAAATATTAAAGGAAGTAGTTTAAATGGTCAGTTCAAATTTCTATTACGATTCAAGAGTAAGAGCACTCACAAAATTCAACGAAAATTATGCTTTTGTAATGCTCGTGATTTTTTCTTTGATGCCTTTTCTTGCACTGTTTTCTCCTCAAAGCTTTGGTCCTCTTTTCACAGGGATTGCTCAGCTTGAAATATGGTCTCTTTTAATTCTCGGTGCATTCCAGCTTATAAGCTACGCATCATTTTCCTCACGCAGTTACAGTGCATCTGTAAGAATTAAGCTTTGTTTTTTGAAAGCGTGGGATTCATTAAAAAACAATAAAGCAGCTCTTTTATTTTTAGGCTTCTATGTTTTAAGCATTATTTCGGCATTTTTTGCCAAAGATCTCGAGCGTGCATACTTAGGAACAGAATTTCGTCCCGACGGTATTCGCATGTACACTGCTTTTGCAGCAATTTTTGTATATGCTTCTCTTGTAAAGAGCAGTGTTTTAAAAAACAGAATAATTCTTATAAATATCATATGCTTTGTTCCTGTATCTTTGGTTGTTGTTCAGCAGTATTTTGGTATTATCGGAACTGCAGGAGTTAAAGATGCCGGCAAAATCGGCGAATTTTTAATGGGCATCTATAATAACTGGGGCATAAGAACAGGTCATTTCTATAAGGGTATGACAGGTTCATTTTATAACCTCAACCATGTTGGATACTACATCGTGGTTTGTTCTATGCTTATATCAGGCAAGCTCTTTTTTGCAAAAACTTTAAAAGCCAAAATTCTCTGGGGTGTTTTTGCTCTTTATTCATATTATGTTATGATAGTAAACGATACCTTCGGCGGATATCTTGCAATTCTGATGGCTCTTATAATAATGCCAATATTTGTTCTTATTAAAACTAAGGAAAAAAATAAAGATTGTATTTTAAGAGCATTTTTGCCGCTTATGATTTTTATTGTTTTAAATCTTGTATTTTTTGTGGCAGATCCCCAAAACAATCCCATCAAACGAAATTTCAATGTTTTGGGTAACGATGTAGAAAAAATCACAACTTCAGATAATATAAGAGAAGAAGACGGAGGAAGCGGAAGATTTAAAATATGGGTTGCAACATTTGATATGATAAAAGAAAAGCCCATTTTAGGCTATGGTCCCGATAACCTTAAGCCTCACTATGTAGAAAGAGAAGTAGATCTGGATCGTGCCCATAACGAACCTATTGAAAGAGCTGTTGCAACGGGTATTCCCTCGGCAATTTTCTACTATGCAGCAATAGGGT
>JAGBXL010000121.1 GCA_017629325.1 Clostridia bacterium
GTATCAAGATAAAATCTATTTTGTTTTCTAAGCAAATCTTCCAAATCTTTATTTTCAATTTTTTCAATCAAACAATCAATAGCAAAGCTTGCCATTCTCACATTTTTGTAAGCCTCATCCAAAAGTTCCAAATCATTTTTATCAACATTATTTCCCATTTAGTATTCCTCTGCTATTATCTTCCCCCACATCTAATAAAAATATACAAAGAAAAAGAGAGCCATCGTTTCGACTCTCTCTAATATTATATTTTTTCAATATAATAATATGTATTAAATGATTCACTTGTGTTTGTAATTCTGTTTGGAAATTCTGTTTCTACATAATATTTTTCAACACCAGTTGTGTTGATAAGCTCAGCAAGTGCTGGTTGTGCTTCTTTTAAAGTATTAAACGATGCATAAAAACCACTTAACTTTATTTCATATTGGAATGTGTTTGATTTCCAACCTCCCTCAACATTTTCATAATATTCTTTACTTTCTGTTGCTTCTCTCATTACTAATATTTCTTGATTTTCCTTATATGGTAAATATGAATATTTTGTTTTTGTTGTTGTAACAAGAGTTCCTATTTCAATTTCTGTGGTTGTTGTTGTAGTTTCCCAATAATAGTAATATTCGTTAATCTTAACAAAGTCTATACCTGAGTATGGTTCATAATTTTGTCTTCTAAGTGTATAAACATTTTTCAAAATAAGTGTTTCTTTAACAATAGTTCTATTTGTTATCTCATTATTTATAAATCTATGTTCACCCACAACGAGACACTCATCATTTGCTAAAGCAACAGGTTTTTTAATTGAATTATCTTCCCTGCATAATAAAATTGGCAAAGCAACAGCTGTCGCAATAATTAATACCGACAACATTATTGATACAACTTTATGCAATTTTACCCATCCAAAAATTTTACTAAAAAATTTCTTCATAAAACCCTCCTCTGTTTACAATTCTATTTTAAAACAAATCTTCTATCATATCAAATAAATTTATATTAAATTTATTAAAACAAAAAAGGAACTCGAAAATCCAAGTTCCTTTTTTTCTGGTGCACCAATAGAAACGATACTTGAATCCCAAGTATCGTTTTTTATTTTATATAAATTTCGTTTTGACGACAGGGTGTGTGCTTGCCTTTGGTTGTTTTGTGGAATTGAAATGTTTGTAAAATTTCTATTTCTTCTTTTTAAATTCCTTCATGCCATAGGTTGAACCGCCATCGCAAAGAACATCAACGCCAGCAAGATAACCATTCCTTTCGTCAGCAACAGTTGCTAATGCATAGCCAAGTTCTTCTGGCTTTCCCATACGTTCTTCAGCAGAGAATGGTATTAACATTCCGCCATCTTCTTTTTCAAGGTTGCCCATGTCTGTAGCAATAAGACCAGGGCTTAATGATACAACTCGAATACCTTTCAAACCATATTCAAAAGCTGATTTTTTTGCATACCAAACAACAAAGTTTTTAGAAAGAGAATATGCAAAACCTTTTCTTTGATATTCGCCTTTAGCAAGATTTGAGCGCTTAATAAGTTTTTTAATAAATAATTCCTCATTTGTTTCTGCAAGTTTGTAAGCTTTTTTAGGAATGATAAAACTTGGTAAAATATATGCAGAGTTTGAAGAAACATCCACGATAACGCTGCCAGGTTTCATAACCTTTGAAAATTCTTGATTGATATAAACTGTGCCAAGAGCATTGATTCTAATAATGCTTTCTTGAGTGCCTTTCATAGCTGGGGATACACCTGCAGAATTGATAACATTTTTTACTTCACCAAGTGAAGATGCAAAATCAACAAGTTCTTTCACACTTTCTCTGCTTGAAGTATCGCAGGTTTTAGCGTGTGCATCATAACCTAATTTTTTAAGTTCGGCTACAGCTCCTTCTAATTTGGAAAGAGTTCTTCCTGAAATAACAATAATTTTATCTTTTGGCATAAATTTTGCAGCAGCAAGGCCCATTCCGCTGCCGCCCCCAGTAATAACGCATACATTTGCCATAATTAAATAAATCTCCTTTTTTATTTAAGGTTAACAAATACAAAATTAAATGTCAACAAATAACGGGGATTCCCAATATGATGTGTGTTATTATGGAAAAAATAGGAAATTAAAAAAAAGAAACCCGATATTCGAGTTTCTTTTACATTGGTGCAACTGGAGGGATTCGAACCCCCGACCGTTCGGTTCGTAGCCGAGTACTCTATCCAGCTGAGCTACAGTTGCATTAACAACAAATATATTAACCTTTTTTTGTCGGTTTGTCAATAGATTGAGTTTGAAATAAAAAATTATATTATCAAAACACCCTTTCAAATATTGACTTATTTAAAAA
>JAGBXL010000122.1 GCA_017629325.1 Clostridia bacterium
AAAGAGAAAGAATCGAAACTGCAATAAATGTGGCAAGATACACAGTGAATTTATATCTTAATAAGCAAATTGCCATTACAATTGAAGAAGCAAACAAAAATGTGAGCTTTAAAGTTGGCAAAAACGATGCCAAAAGAATAAAAACTACGCAAAGTGCCGCACAAATTCCGCCGCCGGCAAGCTTATTTGTTTTCATTTTAACACAACCTTTCTGCAGTTTAAATAAATTTTATCTGCAACCAATACACGGTATGATATTGCCTCCGCACATTTCGCATAAACAATCGGCACACATAAGCCCCTGACAAAGATTGCAGCAATCCATCTGACCTGCCTCTGTGCCCATTTGACGATAGGTATAGCCTGAAAAATCAAGGCCATCGCGCGCCTGACGGTATTCGGCATTTGAAGGATCAAGATTGCATGCACGGTTAAGGTGCTGATATGCCATATCAAGCCAGCCCTTATTCTTAAGAAGCATACCCATTAAAAAATGCCATTCAGCATCTCTTACTGTTGCACTATTTAATAGCTGCTGTGCCCTGATAAAATTTCCTTCATTTATAAGTTTTCTTATTTCATTGCTGTCATAACTTGCATTATTATTGTAGTTATTGCCGCCATTTTGAGCACCAAAATCCGAAAAATTATTTTCACCCGATGCTTTGTTTTTAAAATTGTTCATAACAATATCATAAGCTTCGTTAATTTCCTGAATTTTTTCTGCAGCAAGATCTGCAAGAGGGTTACCCACGTATTTATCGGGGTGATATTTTTTAACTAAATTTCTGTATGCTGTGTTGATTTCGTCTTCGGTGGCATTTTTGGAAATGCCTAAAATTTCATAAGGGTCTGTCATTTTTTTCCTCCGTTATTTCTGAATAATTGTTCTACAAGGTATCTTATGCCAAGATAAATAATATTATCTAAAATTTCTTTGTTCTTTTTTATTTTAAGTTCATTATAGGCTCTGGCAACTGCACTGAGATTCATATTAAAGCTGCCCATTGCCCTTTTTTCAAAATCAAGATTTTGAGTGTATTCATTATCATAATATAAAAACGGGTTATACCTGCCCTTCTTTTTATCTTCTTCAATGTCTTTATAAGCATCGGCAATATATATGAGCCTACCAATGCTATAACCAAGCTTTTTAAGTTCAGGCGAAAATCCCGAAAAAATATCTGAGGTTAACCTAGCAAACGGGTGTGCCAACGCATCTAAAGAAGGGCATTTTTCTTTTTCAAGGCGTGATAATTCTTTTAAATTATTCTTTACGCTTTTTGATATTTCGGGATATTTTTTTGAAACCTTTTTAACAGCTCTTATATATGGTATTCTTAAAATAAATGCTTTTATGGATTTATCGTCATACACATCATCACAAAGCTTATAGTAGTAAAGAAGAATACTCATATCGGCAGCATAATCTATTGCATTATTTTTGGTGCATATTAAATGATTGCCAATATGCTTTATGCAGCCATCTTTTTCAATAAAGGGCTCATCTTCCGAAAGAGCATCACCAAGGATTGCAAGAAAGGTTAAATCATAGCTTAAGCCAAGCCTTACAAGCTGATTGTGTTTTTTACCAAGTGATTTACAAAGGCCACAATAATAGCTTTTAAAAAGGTTATAGTCTTTTATTTTAAGTTCATTTTTATAAACATTTACAAAACCAAACACTTATTTCTATTCTCCTATAAACACATATACCCTATTTTAATATATATACTGACTAAATGCAAGAGATAAATTGTAAATAATATGTAAATAAGGATTGTATTTTCCAAAAATATTGATATAATAAATTTTAGGTGAATTATATTATGTTAAAACATTCAAAAGCAAAACTAAAAAATATAGATTATGTTCTTATTCTTTTAGCACTCGGGTGCACTGTGTTTGGCTGTGTGGCAATATCAAGTGCGGTTAAATCTTATGACGGCGGATTTAAATTTGTTTTAATTCAAAGCGTTTCTGCACTTATTGGATTGGGGCTTGCATGGATTATTGCATCATTTAATTTTGAAAAGCTTTCTCCGTATACAAAATTTATATACATTGCGGGAATATTATTTCTTATATCTGTTCTTGTTTTCGGCACAGGAAGAGAAGAAACGGGAAGTAAAAGCTGGATAAGGCTTGGTCCTATTGGTATTCAGCCATCTGAAATTGTTAAAATAGGCTTTATAATAACATTTTCAAAGCTTTGCGAAGGCTATGGCGATGAATTAAACAAACCCAAAAATGTTTTGAAGCTTCTTTTGCATGCAGCAATTATTCTGGCACTTATTTTATTGCAGCCCGATTTTGGAACAACCATGGTGTTTATTGTGATTATTGCAGGAATTCTTTTTGCCGCGGGAATATCTTATAAATATATTGTTTCAGCTTTTGCTCTTGTTGTGGCATCTGTTCCTTTGGTATGGCATTTCTTTTTGCAGGAATACCAGAAAAACAGAATAAGAGTTCTTTTAAATCCCGAATCCGACCCGCTTGGCACTGGATATCATGTTATGCAGTCAAAAATAGCGATTGGTTCGGGCGGAATAACAGGAAAAGGCTTTGGTCAGGGAACACAAACACAGCTTGGCTTTCTGCCTGTTAAACACACAGATTTTATATACTCTGTTATAGGCGAAGAATTTGGAATT
>JAGBXL010000010.1 GCA_017629325.1 Clostridia bacterium
ACAATATGGTTGAAACAAAGGAACTCCAGTTTGGCATATATGGAAAGTGTCTTTAAATTTCAAATGTCAAGATCGAAGTTTATGTAAAACTTGATTTTGGACCCAGAATATGCAGATGTGCATTTGTGGGCGGCGAAAATTTCTTTAAAGAATTTGAAGATTTTGGAAACGGTGGTTATTTGGGTGATGACTGCAAGTTTGATGACAACAGATTCTTCAATAGAGGAGGTCATCGCTTCTGGCTTAGCCCTGAATCAAAACCCAGAACAACATACCCCGATAATAAACCAATTGAATATAAAATAACACCAAACGGTGCCATATTCACACAGAGTGTGCAGGAAATTAACGAAGTTCAGCTTTCAATCGAAATTGAAATGAGCGAAACCGAAAATAAACTCTCTATAACTCACAATGCCAAAAACACAGGCTACTGGCCAAAAGAATTTTCAACCTGGGCAATAAGCGTAAGTGCACAGGGAGGAACACAAATTATTCCTCAAAACACTTGCGATACAGGGCTTTTGCCAAATAGATTTTTGAGCATCTGGCCATATACCGATATAAACGACCCAAGGCTTACTCTTGGTAATAAATATATCCGACTTGAGCAAAATCCCGAAATACAAAAAGCTCTTAAAATAGGTTTGATGCAGGAACACACATGGGCTATGTATTTCCACCATGGTGATTTGTTTGTTAAAACCTACGAAGTTAATAAAAACGCCAAATACCCCGATAATAACTGTACCTACGAAACCTATGTGTGCGGAAATTTTATAGAGCTTGAAACCCTTGGCGAATTAAAGATTGCAAATCCGGGTGAAACAAATTCCCACACAGAAACCTGGTATCTTTATGAAGGTGTTAAGCTTCCCGAAACCGACGAAGAAGTTGACGCACTTAAAGAGAAATATAATTTAAACTAAAGGAGAAATAAAAATGATAACAGGAATTGAGCATTTAGCAATTTTTGCAAATGATTCTAAAAAACTCACAGATTGGTATGTTGAAAACTTAAATGCAAGAATCGTATTTCAAAATGATGCAGGAGTGTATTTCGTTGCTTTTTCAAATGATAGCATGATAGAAATCTGCCCCAATCCTAATGAAGAAAATATAAAAACTCCGTTAAACACACCCGGCCTTCGTCATATTGCTTTAATTGCTAATAATTTTGAAGAAACAGTAGAATATATAAAAGGTCTTGGTGTTGAAATTGTTGAAGAACCCATCACATATCCAAATGGAGTGGGAACAATGTTCTTTAGAGATATAGAAGGCAATATCCTTCATCTTATTTCAAGAAAAACCCCCTTGGTATAAAATTTATAAGTAAAAAGTTTTGAAATTAAAAATTAAAATACCACGGTTTCATCGTATTTTTCGCTACAACCCCCTTTAAAGCCAGTTAACACAAGGCTTTGAGGGGGTTTTGTAATACAAAAAGAGCAGAACCTAAAATGGATTCTGCTCTTTGTAATAAATTTAAAATCTAAAATCTCTGCTGCCATTTTCTATTTTTTCAAGGTTATCTTTAGCTATTTCTTTTACCTTTTCGTTTGGAATATTTTCAAGCTCTTTTAATATAAGTGCTTCGCCTTTTTTCTTTGTGTCTTCCGAAGCATAGTCCATTAAAAATTCCTTGAGTGTCATAAGTGAATTGGGGTGGCAGCAGTTTCCAATCTGCCCGTTTTTAAGAAGCGTCATAAATCTGTCGCCTGTTCTTCCTTCTCTGTAACATGCTGTGCAGAAAGAGGGGATATAGCCAAGGTCTATAAGCCAGTTTACAACTTCGTCGAGGCTTCTTTGGTCGGAAACATCAAACTGCTCTGAATCGTGAGGTCTCTCTTCCTCGGTGTAACCTCCAACAGATGTTCTCGAGGCACCGCTTATCTGCGAAACACCAAGTTTTATAACCTTCTCTCTGACCTCCTGACTTTCTCTTGTAGAAATAATCATTCCAGTGTAGGGAACAGCAATTCTTATGAGTGCACAAATTTTTCCAAACATTTCATCGCTTATTCCATTGTCAAACTGGTCAGGGTCAATATCATCGGCTCTTTTTAATCTTGGAACACTTATTGTGTGAGGTCCAACACCGTGAACTGCCTCTAAATGTTCTGCGTGCATCAGTAGCCCTGCAAATTCATATCTGTATAACTCTAAGCCAAAAAGAACTCCTAAGCCAACATCGTCAATGCCGCCTTCCATGGCTCTGTCCATAGCTTCTGTATGATAATTATAATCATGTTTGGGGCCTGTTGGGTGAAGCTTTTCATAGCTTTCCTTGTGGTAGGTTTCCTGAAAGAGAATATATGTGCCGATTTCGGCTTCTTTAAGCTTTTTGTAGTTTTCAACGGTTGTTGCAGCAATATTAACATTAACCCTTCTTATAGCACCATTTTTGTGTTTTATTGAGTATATGGTTTTAATGCAGTCTATAATGTATTCAATAGGGTTATTAACGGGGTCTTCACCCGCTTCAATTGCCAATCTTTTATGGCCCATATCCTGAAGTGCTATAACCTCTTTTTTAACTTCTTCCTGTGTTAATTTTTTTCTTGCAATGTGCTTGTTTTTAAGGTGATAGGGGCAATAAAGGCAGCCGTTAACACAGTAGTTTGAAAGATATAACGGTGCAAACATAACAATTCTGTTGCCATAAAAATCTTTTTTAATCTGCTCGGCTAAAGTGTAAATCTCGTTTATAATTTCTTCGTTTTCACTTGCTAAAAGAACAGATGCCTCTCTGTGTGATAAGCCTTTTCTTAATTTTGCTTTTTCAATAATTTCTTTTAAAAGCACTATATTATCTTTGTTTTCTTCAGCATATTTAAGGGTATCCAGTATTTCTTCATGATTAATAAATTCTTCTGCCTTAAGTGATTTAGGATTATACATATTAGTTCTCCTTTTCAAAAAAAGAACTTCCGCGTAAATATACACGGAAGCCCATAATAAGTGATATTATTTCTTTCTTCCGCCTCATAGTATTATTCGGTGTCAGATTTGCTATATAAAATAGTATCACTTTGTTATTAATTTGTCAAGGGAACAACACCTGATTTGTCTATATTATATCTGTATCCTGCATATATCCAATTCTGGTTAAAATTTCTCATTAAATTCCAGTATCCTGCACCTTTAAGACCAAATTCATCTATTAAATCAAACTTAGCTTTAATGCTTCTTATATCTTCAAACCACACTTCGTGGTCGGTGCGGTCGGCTGCTCTGTATTTAAAATATGGTGTAGCGGCAGTTTCGTCATAAAGAATTTGGGCATTATTTTCGGCAGCTATCGAAATTGCTTCTTCGTTGCCTATTAGCCTTGCTCTTGTAACGCCTTTTTCATAAGGTAATGTCCAATCGTAGCCATAGTTTGGAATTCCCATATAAATTTTATTTGGTTCTATTTCGGATACTGCATATTCAATAACGCGTCTCACCTGGTTTATTGGTGCCACAGCCATTGGCTCACTGTATGTATATCCCCATTCATAAGTCATAACCATAACTGTGTTGGCAGCTTCGCCAAGCGCTCTGTAATCATGCCCCTCATAAAGAGTGCCTCTTTGCTGCGAACTTGTTTTGGGTGCCAAATCAACATTAACACTAAAACCATTTGCATTAAGCTCATTTGTTGTTCTTCGCACAAAGTTTGTAAAGGCGTCGCGGTCGGCGGCGTTCACAAATTCAAAGTCAATGTCAAGCCCCTTATAGCCTTTATCCCTCATAATTTGCAAAATATTTTCAATAACCATATCTTGAGTTGAAGGGTTATTAAATAAATCCGATGCCAGCTCCGAATTAAAACCGCCTTCGCCGGTAATTGAAGAAAGCACCATATATGGATTTACATTTCCTTCTTTGAGTATTGGTAAAACTGAAGTGTCTAAAGGCTCAATAAGAGAGCCGTCTGCCTCTGCACCGTAGCTGAAAACTGCGGCAGATGTTAAAAATGGGAGAGAAGAATTCAGCACATTTCTTTTTATGGAAGGATACAAGAATCCATAAATGCTTATATCTTTATTGCCCTGCCCGTCAAAAGTAATTGCAAGTGTCTCGCCTGTGTTTAATGTGTTAGTTTGTGCGAGTGCGGGGTTTCTTTGTTTTAATTTATCTACACTCAAGCCAAACATATTTGCAACAGAAAACAGAGTATCTCCCTCTTTAACAACATATATGCTTTCAGGCTGCAAAATAAGAAGTGCCATTCCCGAAGGAGGATTTTCAATTCCAAAAAGACCATTATCTGCAATAATTCTCTCGGCAGATACCCCGTATTCTCTTGCTATTGATGTGTAGGTTTCGCCTTGCTCTGTAATATGAATAATCATAAATATCACCGTTATATTCTATTTTTCATTATTTAAAATTATTCCGGTAACAAAGCTATAAAAAAATCATATATTAAAAACAGGTGATTATATGGCAATTAAAATATTTATAGATCAAGGACACAACCCCTCCGGTCCCAACACGGGAGCTGAGGGAAACGGATTAAGAGAACAGGATATAACCTATATTGTTGGCAGGTATTTATATAATCTTTTAATTAATAATGGCAATTTTGAAGTTATGCTCTCGCGAAACACACCAACTGAGGTACTGGGCACATCTAATGCAACAAGCTTAAGAGAAAGAGTAACAATGGCAAACAACTGGGGAGCCGATTATTTTATAAGCATTCATGTTAATGGCTCAACAAATCCCAATGCAAATGGTACCGAAGGCTATGTTTATCGTGCAGAAACCCAGAGTTATTATCTGGCAGAACACATGGTAAATGCCATTGTAAACCGCATGGGCACTCAAAAAAGAGGCGTGTTTGCAAGGCCGGGTCTTTATGTTTTAAGAAGAACAAATATGCCTGCGGTTTTAATGGAGCTGGCATATATATCAAATGCAGAGGATGCCGCAAAATTAAGAGATGACCCTTACGGCTTTGCTTATGCAATGTATGAGGGAATACTTGTGTATTTTGGACTTTAAAGGGGATAAATTATGATAGATATTGAATATAACAGACAAGATGCAGTAAACTATGCAAACAGATGGGCACTTTCCCGAAACCCTGTATATTATGATTATTCAAATATAGGGGGCGACTGCACCAACTTTGCATCGCAGGTTTTGTATGCAGGAACGGGAGTTATGAATTATAATAGAGAAAACGGCTGGTATTATATAAATGCAAACGATAAATCGCCGTCGTGGACGGGTGTGCAGTTTTTTTATGATTTTATCGTGAATAATGATGGAATAGGTCCTTATGGCGTTGATGCAGGAATTGGCGATTTGCTGCCAGGTGATTTTATTCAGCTTGGCGATAGAGGCGGCAATTTTTATCACACTCTTGTTTTAACCGATATTGTAAGGCTTGGCAGAAGAAGAATATATTATGTTGCGGCACACTCAATGGACGCCTTTCGCAGAAATCTACTGAGCTATGATTTTGAAAATTACAGAGGAATTCATATCTTAGGTGCCAGAGTGGAAGATAGTTTTGATGAATAAATTTTATAAAAATATGTAAAATAATATTGTCTGTAAAGGGTGGTTAATATGGAGTTATACAGAGTAATCCGGAAAAATCCGCTTTGTTTACTTTCAACTAATAAATTTCTTGACATGAATCAGCCAAGAAATGTTATTCCTCCTGACACTGTAAAAAAGCTTACAGAATAAAGCAGACAAAAAATAGGAAGTATAAACTGCAATTGGTTTATACTTCCTTTATTTATTTAAAATAGCTGTATTAAATTATAAATAATAGGTGCAAAGATTATTGCCGGCAAATAATCTGCCACCTTAAATTTTGAAATACCCATAAGATTAAATCCAAGCATCAGGGTTATAAGCGAGCCAACGCAGGTCATTTCGTTTATGGCACCCGAATTTAAAAATGGCGATATAAACTGTGCTAAAAGAGTTATTGAGCCCTGAAACACCAAAACGAAAACAGATGATAATAAAACCCCGATACCAAGGCTTGATGCAAGCATCATCGACGACATCAAATCCAGTATTGATTTTGTGAAAATAAGCTTTGTATCACCGTTTATACCGGCACAAAGTGCTCCGGTTATCGTCATAGAGCCAACACAAAATAATAGCGATGCACTAACAAAACCTTTTGCAATCATACCTTTTTCGCCTTTTGTTTTTAATTTTTCTTCAAAATATCCGCCAAGCTTACCCAGTTTTGTGTCGATATCAAAAAAAGTTCCGCATATTGCACCCAGTATCATTGATGCAATTATTATAAGCACATTCTCTCCCGAAAGTGCACCCGAAAAACCAATATAAAGAGTGCAAAGACCTATTCCTGTCATAACTGCCGACGAAATTCTTTCAGGAATGCCTTTTTTAATTAATAATCCAATAAAGCTTCCTATAATAACAGTAAGCATATTAAAAAAATTAACCCACATAATTTACCTCCAAAATGTCAGTATAAAAAATTATATAACTTTTAATTCTTTTTTTCAAGATATATAAAGTTGATTTGTGTATTTTTTTGTGATACAATTAACATATATTTATTGCCATAATACCAAGGAGAAGTTATGACTTATATAGAATTTTTTGTTCCAACAGCAGTTGAAAATGTGTGTGCATGTTTAAGCTATGCGCCAAAAAGAGTTATATATATTGCCGACAACTCCGAGCTTGTTAAAAAACACATTGCAAATTATGAACGTGTTTTTAAAGACAGAGGAGAAAAAATAGAGTTTTCATATAAAACCTATTTTAAAAACAAACTTGAAAGTGCGGTTGAGGTTATAACTAATATTGTAGAAAGCTATGACGACTGCGTTTTTGGTATTACCGGCGGTGATGAAATATTAAATTTAGCTCTTGGTATTGTTTACTCAAAACACCCCGATAAAAATATTCAGATACATAGATTTAATTTAAACAGTAATGCTGTTTACGATTGCGATAAAGACGGTGTAACCGTTTATAAAGATATACCCCTTTTAAGCGTTAAAGAAAATATTCGTATTTACGGTGGCGACATAGTCTATGGTGATATTTTCGAGGATAAAACATATAAATGGAATTTTAGTCCTGATTTTGAAAGAGATATCGATAATATATGGTCAGCTTGCAGAGGTAATGTGAGATACTGGAATACTTTTATTGGCTGTTTAAGAGCAATAGAAACTGTTGGCAGCGTTATATGCCAAAAACCTCTTACAACTTCTGCAAAAAAGTGCAAAGTGAAATCGTATTTGGAAGAACATAATTCAAAATACACAGAGGCAAAGGGGCTTAAAAAGTTTTTAAAAAAACATGGTTTAATATGTAATTATTATGATGATGGTGAAACATTGACTGTTTCATATAAAAATCATCAAGTTAAAAAGTGCCTTACAAAAGCAGGACAGGCACTTGAGATGAAAATGTTTAAAACTGCGAAAAAAGCTCTTGATGATAATGGAAATCATGTTTATAACGATGCTTTAAACGGTGTTGTAATTGATTGGGACGGGCAGTTCCACGATGAAAAAACCCAAGGAATATATGACACAGAAAATGAAATAGATATTTTTCTTATGCATGGTGTTGTTCCTGTGTTTGTTTCATGCAAAAACGGAGTGGTAACATCTGATGAACTCTATAAACTAAACACGGTTGCCAAGCGTTTTGGCGGTGATTATTCAAAGAAGGTGCTTATTGCAACCTCTATTTCCAACAAAAATAGTGCGGGAGAATATTTAAGGCAAAGAGCAATAGATATGGATATAAAAATTTTAGAAAATGTTCAGAACATGGAAGATGATGCTCTAGAAAATGAACTGAAAAAATTATGGAATAATAAAGAGGTAGCTATGATAAAAATCCCCACTCATATTGAAAAAGTTTTGAATATACTTTATAAAAATGGTTTTGAAGCGTATCTTGTTGGCGGCTGTGTTAGAGATGCTCTTATGGGAAAAGAGCCTCATGATTTTGATTTAACAACAAATGCCACACCCAATGAAATGCTTAAAGTTTTTGAAGGAATGAAAATAATTGAAACAGGGCTTAAGCATGGCACTGTAACGGTTGTATCAGATGGAGAAAATGTTGAAATAACAACTTATCGTATAGACGGCAAATACACAGATAACCGCCACCCCGAAGAAGTGCTGTTTACAAGAAACATTCACGAAGATTTATCAAGACGCGATTTCACCGTAAATGCAATTGCATATAGCCCAAAAGACGGGATTGTTGATATTTTTGAAGGCAACAAAGATATCTTAAATAGAATTATAAAATGCGTTGGTAACCCTGATGCACGCTTTAACGAAGATGGTTTAAGAATTATCCGTGCACTGCGATTTGCATCTGTACTTGGTTTTTCAATAGATGAAAAAACCAGCATAAGTATTCACAATAATAAAGAACTTTTAAAAAATATTTCTGCTGAGCGAATATTTACCGAATTGAAAAAACTAATTTGCGGTATTTACAGCAGCAAAATCTTAAATGAATATTATGATGTGTTTTCCTGTGTTTTTCCTTTGCTTTTAAATTATAGAGAGCAATATTTTAAAAATATTAAACTTATCGATACTCTCCCGCATGATGTTTCAATTCGTTTTTCTGCACTTTTTGGCATGATGAATAAAGACGATATAAAATCGTGTGTAAGGCTATTGAAACCCGATAATAAGTTTTATTCAAATGTTAAAATTCTTTCAGATTATCTTACAAAAGACATAAAAACAGATGAAATTTCTGTAAGATATATAATGAATAAACTGGAAGAAGAAAATATTCTTCGCCTTGCCAAGCTTAAAAAAATATTTTACCCTGAATTTCCAGAGGAAGAATTTATTGTAGAGTATAAACATCAGCTCGAAATTGGTGCATGTGTTAAAGTAAAGGAACTTTGTATAAAAGGTAATGACCTTATTGATGCAGGCATAGAAAAAGGCAAAGTAATAGGGGATATAATAGATAAACTTCTTTGTGAAGTAATAGAAAACAGATGCCCAAACACCAAAAACGAACTTTTAGAAATGGCACTTTCTTTATACAAAGAAATGGGGTTGTAAAGAAAATAGTTTAAAAATTGCAGTAGGTAGGTGTAAAAATGAGCTTACAAATGATATTCGGCCGTGCTCACAGCGGAAAAACAAAATACATTTTAAATAAAGCAAGTAAACTTTATAAAGAGGGCAAGCCCTTTATTATAGTTGTTCCCGAACAGTTTACTCACCTTGCCGAAAAAAGACTTATAACTCATATTGGCTCTATTATTCAGGGGAAATGCGAGGTTTTGTCTTTTGATCGTATGGCAAAATTTGTTAATTCTATTTATCCATCTAACAGAAAAAAGATAAATTCAATTGCAAAAAGCCTTATAATGTCGGAAGTTATATCGGGGGTAGAGCTTTCTTATTATAAAAACATTTCTCTTGATACAGGCTTTATTGATGAATGTATAAAAGAAATAAGTGAATTTAAAAAATACAATTATTCCTGTGAAGATGTATATAAACTGTCTAAAAGCATTAGCGATAAAGCGCTTTCATACAAACTATCTGATTTAGCACAGATTTATTCAAAATATGAAGATGTAATCTGCGAAAGCTATGCCGATTCTGATGACGAACTTGGCATATTGGCAGAGAACCTCAGTAAGTATATGCCATATAAGGAATATACCTTTATTTTTGATGAATTTTCTTCTTTTAATCCAATAGAAAAAAGAATAATCGCCTGCCTTTCCAAGCAGTGTGAAAATGTTTATATGACCTTTTGCGCCGACACAGACGAAAGATATAAATATTTGTTTAAGCCTACATTGGATACAGCAGAATCCGTAAAAAAAGTCTGCCGTGATGCAGGCTGCATTGTAGAAAAAAATATTACCCTTAATAAAACCTATTACGAAAAAGAAGAAATAAGCTTTCTTGAAGAATATCTTTTTGCATTTCCTTCCGAAAGCTTTAGTGGCAAGCCCGAAAATGTTAGTGTATGCACGCCTGAAAACCCTTATGATGAAATAACCGAGGTAGCTTATAAAATCAAAAAAATGGTTTGTGAAAATAATATCCGCTATAAAGATATAAGTGTTATATGCTCCGATATTTCTTCTTATTCTCATATTTTTCGCTCGGTATTTAATGCTTTTGACATACCATATTTTGTTGATGGAAAAACTCTTGTTTTAAAACATTCAATAGTTTTTTATGTTGTGAGTATTTTAGATGTTTATATAAATTCTTATAATAGTGAATCTGTAACTAATTTCTTAAAATCGGGCTATCTTGGTGCAAAAAGAAACGAAATTATTGATGCAGACAATTTCATAAGTGCATCAAATGCTTCAAAAAACACTTGGCTTAATGATGAAAAATGGAGTAAAACCCTTGCCCTTTATGCAGAAGATGATGCATTTCTTTCTGAGAATATAAACAATGTTCGTGAAAAATATGTGCTCCCTCTTGCCAAGCTTCACAATTCCATAAAAGGTAAAAACACAGTTAAATATATAAGTGAAAAAATATATAAATTCCTTCTTGGTACCCAATTTGATAAGAGAGTGGCCGAATATATTGATTTTTTTAAATCGCAAAATAATGTATATATGGCAAAGCAATATGAATCTGTGTGGAAAACTCTTATTGAAACTCTCGATATGCTTGTGTTTGTTTTAGGTGATAAAAAGGTTAATTTATCCGAGTATAGAAAATATTTATACACAGCCTTAAGCGAGCAGAAAATCGGCATAATTCCAACCTCTGTCGATGCGGTTGTAATAGGGGATATAAAACGCTCGAGAAGTGAATTTTCAAAGTGTCAGTTTGTTGTTGGTGTGTGCGACGGTCTGTTTCCTGCACCGTCAAAATCCGGATGCATTATAACAGATGCCGATAAGAAAAAACTTAGTGATGCAGGCTTTGAATTTTCTTTAACCTCTAAAGACACTGCATATTTTGACAGATTTTTAATATATTCATGCTTAACACACCCCTCGGATAAGCTTGTTGTTTCGTATCCTTTATCAGATTTTGAATACAAAGCAACCAGACCGTCTTTTACTCTCACTCTTTTAAAAAGAGTATTTAAAGATATTAAATTTGAAACAAAAGATATAACAAAAGAGCCCCAAACAAGCTTTGGCACAGAAAGAAAAGCTCTTGAATTTTTGGCGAAATCTGCCTATAAGATATCCGAGGGTGAAACGGCAGATGAAAGATGGCAAGATGTTTACAGTTATTTTGTTGAAAAAGAAAATAGCTTAGATATACAAAAATTAAATTCATATATAGCACCCATTGAGCCTGTTATAAAGCTTAATGAAGAACTAACAGACAAGCTTTTTAAAGATGAATTTTATTCAAGCATATCAAGAATACAAAAATATAATTCCTGCAGATATTTGTA
>JAGBXL010000123.1 GCA_017629325.1 Clostridia bacterium
CTCTGATGAGTCTTTGAAAATTAAGACGAAACGGTGCTAAACATTGGCAGGTTTAGTTAAATGGCGTTGCCCGGGAACGTGGGTCCAATACTACCAGCCGTCAGCGGTATTTATTTCCGCAAATATAAAGGAGGTCATAGGTATGACAAGAAAAGAAATTTTGCAGGACAAGACTTGTCCGCAACTTAGAGCTATTGCAAAAGAGCTCGACATTATAGGCAGATGGGATATGACAAAGCCCCAGTTGGTTGAAGCAATTTTAGGAGCAGAGAAAGCAAAGAATGCTGATAAAATTTCAAGTGCTAATGACGAAGTTAAAATTGACAACCTGAATGCAGACGGCGAAAATAAAAAGGAAAAAGAATCGCCGAGCAAAGATGCAAATGATTCATCCCAAAAAATGTCTTATGTTGAGAATGCAGAAGTTGGTACTTTGGTTGCATTTAAGCTTTCTAATGGCAAGGTTAAGTCTGCAAAAATTATTCGTAAATCAAGCAAGAATCGTAAACTCAAGCTCGAAACAGATTATGGTGCGCAGTATATTGTTTCGTATGATGATATTATTTGGGTACGTACCGGCAGACGCTGGCCCAAAGGGGTTTACAGATTGCTGAAAGGATTGGCGAATAATAATGAGGAAAACACAGAAACAACAAAAGTCGCCGGCTGATTTTGCAAAAATCGTTGCAGATTTTTATTCGAAAAGTCAGCGGTTTAAAGAAATTGAAGTTTCTTTTAAAAAAATAAAATCAAAATTTAGTGGAGAGATTTCCAAATACTTTGACGAGAATCCGGATTTGAAATCTGCAATTTTTACAGCAAATAACGATTCAGATGTCGAATGCACAGGATATATCGTTAACAAAATTCAGCGTGCAAATGTTAAATTTGATTGCGATAAATTGGAAAAAGCTCTTGGCAAAAAATTGTCTGATGTTTTGATTTTTAAAACTTATTCAATTATAGATATGCCTGGGCTTATTTCTTATTTGAAAGAGTGCAATGTTGACCCACAAATTTTCAAAAGTTTTTTGCATGTTGAAAAATATGTCGACAAAGCAGAGCTTGAAAGGCTTGAGGGGATTGGAAAGTTAACTCAGGAAGATATTCAAGGCTGCTATACAGTCGAATTATCAGAACCTTATTATAAGGTTAGTTTGCAAAAGGCAAAAGATGAATGGCAAGAAAAATGATTCAAGTTTGGCAAAAGTGCTTTGGTATTATGGGTTGATTCCTGGCATAAGTTCTTTAAATCAAAAAATAGTTTGTCCGTTTCATAACGATGTCAATCCAAGTATGATAGTTAATTTGCAAGATAATTCGTGGTTTTGTTTTGGTTGCAATTTGAGCGGTGATGCATTGAAATTTGTTTTTCTTATAGAAAAGCAATACCATAAGCTGAATGATTTGCAAGCTTATAAAATATATTTGAAAATTTTGAAATCAGATAAATGCAAAGCAATCACCATTAATCCTCGAGCTGCTGCTTGCAAGCCTTTGCAGAAAGATTTGTACAATGAAGCTTATGATTATTATCACGGTTTAGCAAAAGTTGACTGGCGGAATCCTGCAGATAAAGAAGCAGAAGATGCTAAGGAATATATGGAAGCTCGCGGTTTTAATTGCAAAGCCTTGAATAAGTGCAAAGCTAAAGTTACATATAATTATTCGTATGGCATTATTTTTCCTATGCTTGATAATGGAAAATTTAAAGGTTGGGTTTGCAGAACAATGCATAAATCAATCGAGAGCAAACGAAAATATTTGTATAATGAAGGCTTTAGCAGGGCAACAACTTTAGTCGGAAACTATGGTTCAAAAGATTATGTGTTTGTTGTCGAGGGGTATATGGACAGGCTCAAGTTTATTCAATTTGGCGAAGAAAATGTTGTAGCTATTCTTGGATGGAAAATGTCGCAGCAGCAAATTCAGAAACTGAAAGACAAAGGTGTGACAAAAATTATAAGTGCTCTTGATAATGATTCTTGTGGCAAAAAAGGTACAGAATATTTGAAGAATTTTTTTGAAGTCACTCGTTTTGCATATCTTAAAGGCATTAAGGACCCTGGGGATATGTCAAGAGAGTCCTTTGCAAAAATGAAAAAAAAGACAATGCAACAATTTTATAAAAAATAAAGGGAGGAAATCAGACATGGGTTTGGTTGACAAAATAAAGGCCGATGTAAAAAAGTCTGGCCAGAATAAAAGCAAGTTTGTTTATTTCAGAGAGGGGCAAAAGGTTCGCCTTCGTTTTCTCACCGATATGGATGATGGCCTGGAGGTTATTTTCCACGACAGTTTTGAGCAGGGTGTAAATAATCCTTGCCAGGAAATTTTCGGCAGAGATTGCCCTCAGTGTGAAGATGAATCGCTTCGCACACGTTCTCTTTTTGTTTGGAGTGTTTACAATTATGAAGCAAAAGAAGTTCAGCTCTTTATGTTTGCTGTTAACAATTGCTCTCCTGTTCCCGCCCTTCTTGCTATGTATGAGAATTATGGCACAATCACAGATAGGGATTATGTTATAACTGTTACTGGCAAGCAGCAGAACAAAACATTTTCCGTTGTTCCTATGGACAAGGTTAAGTTCAGAAACGAGAAAGCAAAAGCTTATTCGGAAAAGGCAGTGCTTAAAATGCTTGATAAGGCTTTTCCCTTTGAATCAAGCGAAGAAGATGAAGATGCTCCCAAGAAGAAGAAAGCCAAAGCTTCTGCTGTTTCGAAGAAGGCAAGCAAAAAGCAGGATGATTATGATGAGGACGATTATGATGAAGAGTCCTGGGGCGACGAAGAGGACGAGGTTCTTGATTACGAGGATATGTCAGCAAAAGAACTTTATGCTGAATGCCGCAAGCGTGATATAGAATGCAAGCCCAAGAAGTCCGAAAAATATTATATAAATTTGCTTGAGGAATTTGATGAAGCCCAGGAAGATTGGGGCGACGAAGAGGACGATGAGGATGAATGGGAAGATGAATAAGGAAATTCCGGAAATTGCTTGCTATCCTAAAATTCTTGATTCCGACGAAATTGATGGCATTTGTCGTTGCGATGCTTATGATGCAGCTTTTTCAAGATGTAATGGTACAAAAGAACGTGATTTTTGTTCTTGCAGAGGCGATAAAAGAGATTGCGACTTTTATCCTGAGCAAAGAGCCAAAACAAACGAAAGCTTGGTTAATTCTCTTGTTAAGAAAAACGCAAATCTTATTTCCTCAGGTTTGGAGCTTCTTGGTTTTATTAAAGAAGCCATGGATGATTCTTGTTCTGAATCAGCTCCTTTATCTGCTGGCAAGCCCTGCATTACGCTTGAGGAATTATTTGAAAAACAGAAAGATAATCAGAATAAGATGCTGAACAAAGGCTTGTACGATAGCTGGCGAAAAGTGTCGACGGTCGAAGCTCCTGTTGATGATGTAGCAATTGCTTCTTACCATATTCAGCAGCTTGTTTCTGAAATCGGCGAAGTGTTGGAAGCAGATAAGCGTTGGAAAAATATGCGAAAAGATAAATGCGATATCGCAGGTAAAAAGGAAGAAATTGCTGATTGCTTTATTGTTTTGATGAACATTGCAATGTTTTCTGGCATGTCTGGTTCAGACCTTGCTCAAGCAATATCCGAAAAGATTGAGAAAGTAGCTCGTAGAATTGATTGATTTTCTGGGAGAGCTTTCGCTCTCCCGTTTTTGTAAAGGAGAGAAAAATGGTTATAATAGTCGAAGGTATAGACAGGGTTGGAAAAACAACTTTATGCAATATGCTTAATAAAAGTTTAGGCTATCCCATTTTCAAAGAGGACGTGCGAGATTTTAAAGATACAATACAGCAGTATGCAAATTTTTGTTCAATGTTATCAATTGTTAATATGTGCAAATGCTTGAATGCTAACATAATTTTTGATAGATTTTTTGCAACAGAATATGTTTATGGCCGTATTGAAAGAGGGTACTCTTTGCAGCTTGCTGATTTGGTGAATGAATCGGTTGTGCAGCTTTTGAATGATATTCAATGCATATTTGTCTATGTTCGTCCAACTGATATTTCTGCCTCGTCAAAAGAGCACGGCAAAAATCTTGAAGAGCACGACAAGCTCTTTTTTGAGCTTTTTAATTCGGAGCTTATGAAAGATTCGAAAATGTTGAAGATTGATTGTGATTTTAACAGCTTGAGTTCAGTCGTAGAAATAATAAAAGGAATGGTTGATTGCTAATGAAAAGTGTTCAGATTCAGTTAACAACTAAGTGTAACGAAAGATGCTTTATGTGTCGAAAATACACTTGGCCTGTTAAGGAACTCGATTTTGAAATTCTCAAAGAAAAGCTTATTAAGTATAAAGATTGCACAATAACTTTTTCTGGAGGCGACCCTCTTGCCTACTCAAGGCTTGCTGATTTGAATAATATTTTGAAACAATATGATATTGTTTATCAGGTATTTACAAATATGAATTATGCTCTGGATGATGAGCAGGAATACTTTTTGTCTATGGCATCTGTAATTCAGGTTAGCTTTGATGGTTCATCTGCAAGCACTTATCAGAGTGTAAGGAGATGCAAGGAAAATGGATTTGATTATGTGTGCAGAAACATAATGCGATACAGTTATAAAATTAAAATAAATTGCACTGTATCAAACAGGAACTATTTTGATGTTCGTAACATTTTTATTCGTTCAAAAAGACTGTTGGGTATCAATGAGCAAGATACACCGGCAATAAGATTTTTCCCGGTTCATACAGACGAAAATGCTTTGTTGCAGCCTTGGATGTACAAACATATCCAAATGCAGTTTGAAGAAATGCAGGATAGGCTTCCCAATTCAGTTCGATTTTTGCTTAATAAGAAACAGGAAGAAAGTTTTTGTGGAGCTTGTTATGTAAAACTTGAGCATCGCATTGTTGATGAATTTGGCAGAGAGTTTCCCTGTTGTCGTGCCATTAATGATAATGGCGAAGACTGGGATGGCAAATATTGTGTCGAGAATCTTGATGGCATGGATAATCCCAATGTTTTGTATGATTTTTGCAAAGGATGCGACCGATATGTTAAGTTTAATAAAAATTGGTCAGAGTATGCAAGCAAAGAAAGGGTGTTTCTTTAATGAAAATTTTGTGGATTCCTCAGCTTAGCAGTTGTTCTGCTGATGGCGAGATTTTGCTGAACAAAGATAGTAATATGGCTGTTCTTCGTAATATGCTTGATTCAATGTTTTGCAAAAGAAATGATATTGTTGTTGCTGTTGAATTTTCGGAGCAGCAATGTGTTATTGATGATGAGCTCAGGGATAATTTTATTTTTTGCTTCAATGAAGGCAGAAAGTTTTCAAATGCATATATGGAACGTTTTTGTTTCGATTTTGACTTTTTTGAAAGAATAAAAAAAGTGATGCCAAAGTTTGATATTGTTTTTGTCAATGAGCCCACGAAAGTTATTCCCTTAAAGAAGATTTTTAACGATTCGAAAGTTGTTACATATAATCATTGGCTTGCATTCAAAAATATGCCGGAAATTGATTTGCGACAGCTTGAGGGAATGAGTGCTGCTGATATGTGTTTTGTCAATTCAGAGTATGCAGCAGATGAAATTTACGACCATTGCAAAGCAATATTTTTCCCGTTTAGAAAGGTTGATATTTCGATGCAAAAAATTCAGCCTTCGTTCAAGGGTAATATTAAGCCGCTTAAAAAAGATGCAAAACCCAATTTTATTTACAATCATAGGCTTAGTTCGGATATTTATTATGCCAGAGCTTATGAAATTGTTGAAGCTATTTTTTCTGATGTCGAGAAAGAAATAAGTCTTGATGATATGCCAACTGTTTATTTTACTAATCCAAGTGGAAAAGATTTCAAGCTCACAAAACCATATTTCAAGCTTATTGATTTATCTTCGCAGGAAGCTTATAATAATTTTCTTGAATCAAAAGAAATTTCTTGTCATTTAAACACATTTTTTGAATCAGAAGGCATGTGGTCAATGTCAACTGTCGATTGTGCCAAAGCAGGCAATGCTTGCATTCTCCCTCAAAGTTTTGGATATGCAGAAATTTTTGATGATAATTACATTGGGTATTGCCGAGGGCAGTTCAATGCTTTTTCAAAAGTGCTTAGCTTTATAAAAGGCACGCTTACTGTTTCGGAGTTTGATAACTCATATATCAGAAATCATTCAGGTGCTGCTGTTGGCAATAAACTCAATAGGATTCTCCAGGATATTGCTGGAGGTGTTTACAATGTTTAATGTTGTAATAACATCTGGTGGATTTGACCCTATTCACGAGGGCCACATTGAATACCTGGAAATGGCAAAAAATGTCGTTCCTAATGCATATCATATTTGCATTGTAAATAATGATAACTTTTTGAAAGAAAAGAAAGGCTATGCTTTTCACGAGTTTAGTCAAAGGATAAAAATTGTAAAAGCTCTTCGTGCTGTTGATGAAGTTTTCCCCAGCATTGATGATGATTTGACTGTTTGCGATTCTATTGAGCATATTGCAAGAAAATATTTGCTTGACCCTTGTTTTATAGGCGAAGTATATTATGCAAAAGGTGGAGATAGATTTGCCGAAGAGATTCCCGAAGCTAAAGTTTGCAGAGATTATGGTATTAAAATTATTGATGGCCTTGGGGCAAAAATTCAATCATCATCTGCACTTATAAGAACAGCCAGGAGTATGGGGAAAATAGCAAAGGAGGC
>JAGBXL010000124.1 GCA_017629325.1 Clostridia bacterium
GAAAAAACAACTGTGATTTTATATCACAGTTATTTCTTTTACAATCCCCCTCAATAATATTTTGACAAATCCGCCATAATATAGTATAATTTGGTTATCTATATCTACAAAGAGGTTAAAATTATGGACTACAACAAACTTTCAGAATTATTATTTCCCCATATCACAAAAACTCCGGCAGATTATGAGGCAATTTATCCAAAAAGAAATTTGGCAGAAGATGAAAAAGTTACCCGTTTTGCACCTTCTCCAACAGGCTTTCTGCATATAGGAGGTCTTTTTGCCGCGCTTATTTCCGAAAGAATTGCTCATCAGTCGGGCGGAAAATTTATTTTAAGAATAGAAGATACCGACAAAAAGCGTGAGGTTGATGACGGTGTTACCAAAATCCTTGAAGGTCTCTTAGGCTTTGGAGTTAAAATCGATGAAGGCTTTGTTGATTTTGACAAGCAGGACGGTTCCTACGGACCCTATATGCAAAGCCAAAGAGCTGAAATTTACCAGACCTTTGCAAAGGCCTTAGTAAAAGAAGGAAAGGCATATCCTTGCTTCTGCTCCGAAGAAGATTTGTCTGCAACAAGAGAAATCCAGGAAAAAGAAAAGCTCCTTCCGGGCTATTGGGGCAAATTTGCAAAATGCCGTGAACTTAGCTTAGAGGAAATTGAAGCAAAAATAAATGCAGGCGAAAAATTTGTTCTCCGTTTAAAATCCTGCGGCTCAGAAGAAAGAAAAGTTTCCTTTAAAGACGGAATTAAGGGCAAAATAGAAATGCCTGAAAACATTGTTGATGTGGTGGTTTTAAAATCCGATGGAATCCCCACCTACCACTTTGCCCACGTGGTTGACGATTATTTAATGGGCACAACAAATGTTATAAGAGGAGACGAATGGATTTCGTCTATTCCAATTCACCTGCAGATGTTTTATATGATGGGAATTAAGCCTCCCAAATATGCTCACATTGCTCCCATTATGAAAGAGGATGAAGGCGGAAAGAGAAAAATCTCAAAGAGAAAAGACCCCGAAGCCGCTGTTACCTATTATGATGAAGAAGGCTATCCCACAGATGGTGTTATTGAATATCTTTTAAACCTTGCAAACTACACCTTTGAAGATTTCAGAAAAGCAAACAAAACTGCACACTGGTCAGAATTTAAGCTTGAAATGAATAAAATGAGCACCTCCGGCGGACTTTTTGACCTTGTGAAATTAAACGATGTTTGTAAAAACAAGGTTGCTTCCTACACTGCCGAAAAGGTGTATCAATTAGCTATCGGCTGGGCAGAAAAATATGATAAAGAGCTTTACGCACTTTTAACAAGAGATAAAGACTTTTCTGTGGCGATGTTTAATTTTGACAGAAACCCCGATAAGCCAAGAAAAGACATCGGCAAGTGGTCGGAGGTTAGAGATGCATTTTCATTTATGTTTGACGAAACCTTTGACGGAAAATATGCAGAGGTTGAGAACATTTCTAAAGAAGATGCCAAGAAAATACTTGAGCTTTATAAAGATATGTATGACGAAAAAGCTGAAAACAATGAGTGGTTTGAAACCATGAAGGATCTGGCTGAAAAAGTGGGCTTTGCAAGAGAAGTTAAAGAATACAAGAAAAATCCTGAAAGCTATCCCGGTCATGTGGGTGATGTTAGTAACATCATAAGAGTTGCAGTAACCGGCAGAACAAAATCCCCCGACCTTTGCTCAATTATGAAGCTTTTGGGAAGAGAAAAAGTTTTAGATAGAATTGACAGAGCGATAAATGCTCTTGGTTAATACAAGGCAGTATTTTTGGAAATTGTCATTCTGAACGCAGTGAAGAATCTCTCCAAAAATACTGAGATTCTTCGGAAGCTTATGCTCCCTCAGAATGACCGACACACAAAAATTTTAAAGGAGACAGATAAATGGAAGAATATATTTCATCTAATTTTATTCACGATGCAATAGATAAA
>JAGBXL010000125.1 GCA_017629325.1 Clostridia bacterium
ATGCTTGCAATAGAGGTTTTTGGCGGAGGGGATATCCTTATTTTTGCACTTGTTTGCGGTGTGAGCTATATGATGTCGGGCTATTCGGGACTGTATAAAAGCCAGAGCATAGCTTTTTCAAAGCTTTCAGACGAGCTTTTAGATAAAAATACAAAGATTTAAGGTGGTTAAAATGCCAAAGAAAAAGCAAATATTTAAAAATCCATTTGTGATAATGATAACAGCTCTTTTTTGTTGTGCTCTCTGGGGGAGTGCAACTCCATTTATAAAAACAGGTTATGAGCTTATTTTGCCATGGCGTGGAACCCCATCTACCATTCTTTTTGCGGGGCTTAGATTTACCCTTGCCGGAATAATTACAGTTGCTATATACAGCATCGGCAGAGGAAGGTTTTTAGTTCCCAAAAGAGAAAATTATTTAAGAATTGGTGTTGTGGCATCATTCCAGACTGTTCTTCAGTATATTTTCCTTTACATAGGCCTTGCAAACACCACAGGCGTTAAGGGCACAATTGCAAGTGGCTCGTCTGCATTTTTTGCTCTGCTTGTGGCAGGAATATTTTTTAAAATGGAAAAGATAACCTTTAAAAAGCTTCTTGCCTGTGTTATTGGTTTTGCGGGTATTGTGCTTGTTAATTTAAATGGTCTTGATTTTAACATGAACTTTTTTGGCGACGGTTTTGTTATTTTCTCGGCAATAGCATCGGCTGCTTCATCGGTTTTTGTGAAAAAATATTCAAGCAATGAAGACCCCGTTATAATAAGCGGATATCAGTTTTTTGTTGGCGGACTTATTATGGTTTTAATTGGGCTACTTTTTGGCGGACATGTTCAGCTTCCTGATTTAAAGGCTGCAGGGGTGCTTATTTACCTTGCTTTTCTTTCGGCAACTGCATATTCTCTATGGGGTGTGCTATTAAAATATAATTCGGTTTCAAAGGTTAGTATTTATAGCTTTATGACACCTGTTTTCGGTGTTATTTTATCTAACATTATGTTAAATGAGCAGGGAAGCGTAAGTGCCATAAATATGATTATGGCAATGTGTTTGGTTTCTGTTGGTATATTTATGCTTAACTATAAAAAGGAGTAATATAAATTTATATAGTATTAAATGTAAAATAAAACGAGTGCAATAATTTTTTAGAATTATTGCACTCGTTTTTTGCGATGTAACACTTTATTTGCAATTTATCAATTTGTAGGGAATGGATTGAATTTTTAATTGAAATATATTTCTTTTCTCTCTGTTTGAATATCTTTAAACTCTGTTTCAAAATATTTTGTCATTGCATTTAATAAAATCTGGGATAATAATTTCGCGTAGGAGCAAATATTTATTTGATATATGGTTTTAAATCTTCATACAATAATTTTGTGCGATATTGTGCACCCTTACTGTTGCAATGGGATATTGCATTATATATATATTTTCGAGGGAAAATGTGATCTTCGCTGTTGGAAATAAGAGGTGCCTTTAATTGAGCTTTCAACGAATTATCATATGCAACTATTTCCTCCGCTGTTGACCTAAAAGCTTCGTCAAGAAAATATGTGGTTGTATAATATACATCAACACCTAATTTTTTACAATAATCGCTATATTTATTCAGGTAGTTTTTGAATTCTTCCTCAATTTGAATTGGTTTAAAATAGCCATAATTATAGGTTTTTGCAACATTTTCCGTAAATGGATATGGAATTGTGCAATTCTCTCTTTGAACAATCATATTACCTCTGTAATCATAAGATTGCAATGAATATACACCAGAAACATTTAAACCATCGCCCTGCCAATAATTGAAGCTTTTTTTCAAATATGACGGGTATGCATCAATAACTTTTCCCCTCACTGCAGGATGTATAAATCGGTACATGTCAAATCTTTTGCCAATACCTGTAAGAAGCAACTCTGTTCCACATGTTTCGAGTTTTTGATTATCAAATTCAATAACGACTATATCCCCTTTTCGTAAGTTGCTTTTTGACATTTCGAGGAAATATGTCATACCGAATCCTGCATGATTTCCAAGAATAGCACATCTCTTGCCTGTTAATTGCTCCATCAGGTTGATGTCCAGACCATATGATAAGCTCGAATTACCAACAAACACGATTTTGTTATTGTTCATACCTTTGTAAAAGTCGTATTGTGGTACAATAGCACGCTGATATGAATTACCAAATTGGTCGGGAATACCCAAAACTGGAGTGAGAATAATAATTATTAACACCAGAAAAAATGAAAGGAATTTAATTAAATTTCTCATGCCTACCTCCTAAAAATTAAAGTACAAGAAGTTTCCCGAACCTGCTGTTGTAATATCGGTAAATAGTGATACAAACAGTATAAACAATATTAAAGAATACAATATTATCCAACGAGTCGGAAGAGATAACTTAGTAATGCATTCTGCAAAGGTCATCTTTCTTTCAATAAGTTCAATTATGTATAAAATTGATATAGAAACAGCAATCAAGCTCCAGTATGATTTTGTGAACAACTCACTTGTAATCTCAGCGGATAAATTCTTAAAAGAAATGTTTGTTATAATACGATTAAATACAATAGAAGCAGTTGACAGATTATCCGAACGGAATAGGATATATCCTATACACACAATAAAGAAAGTACGAAACATTTGAAATAATTGCCATGCATGTGATTTTTGCTTAATGCCAAGTTTGTTTTTCAAATTTTGATATACACTGGAAAAAGAGGCGTCTATAATGATGAAAAAACCATGGTACAAACCGTAAAATATATAATTTAATGTACTACCATGCCATAAACCTATAAACAACCATGTTATCAATAAACCAATTGAAGTAGTGATTGACTTGGAACACTTTTTATATCCTTTATGTGAAAGAGTTTTCCCAATAGAGATTACCAATTTTGAGCGTAAAATCGGATAATATAGATAATCCCTAAACCAGGAACTGAGGGAAATATGCCATCTTCTCCAAAATTCAGATATAGATTTTGAAAAATATGGTGTATCAAAATTTTCTGCAAGGGTTATTCCAAAGCAACGGCTTACTCCCAGCGTAATATCCATATATCCCGAAAAATCTGCATAAAGCTGGATACCGTAACATATAGTTGCAAATAAAAGTGTTAAGCCTGAATATGTAGACGGAGTATCATATATTTGATTAACAAAAATCCCTATGTTATCTGCAACAACTATTTTTTTAAAAAATCCAAGTAACATGCGTTCTAATCCGAGGACAAAACTGTTGTAGCAGAATTTACGGGGAGCATATAGTGAAGGGGCCATATCTGTGTATCGTCCAATTGGTCCCTGACTTATCTG